>JBDLRR010000430.1:0-3595 GCA_039799985.1 Pseudomonadota bacterium
CTCGGCGGACTTGCCGGAATAACGGTTGCCCTCTCGGCGGTCGCCATCAACGGATGCGAAATCAAGCCCATCACAGAACTCACGGCAGACGAAGGAATTGCACGACTGCGAGGATTGCATAAAGACGAATCCTGGGAACGTCTCGTTCAAGAAGTCAACGAATACAGAAGCAGGTTTCCATACTCACAGTACGCGTCCGAAGCAGAACTCATGCAGGCTGATGCTTTCTTCAGAACAAATCGTTATCCGGAATGCATCGCCAACTACGACGATTTTCTGAGGCGCAATCCGAGTCATGCACAGGCTGACTTTGCTCTCTTTCGTGTCGCAAAATCCTATGACCAACAAAGCCCCGAAGAGGTTGATCGCGAACAAGCAACAACACAAAAATCAATCGAAAAATATTCGGAACTATTGCAACGCTTTCCGCGTTCAAGCCACGCTAAAGAAAGCTCTGAGCGCATCGCTCAACTGAAGTTGCGCCTCGCCCAGCATCATCTTTTTGTTGCTGAATTCTATTGGAAGAAGCAACTTTGGCACGGCGCACTGACCCGATTCCTCTACGTCGCAGATACGTTCCAGACATTCAAAGACATTGAAACCACAGCGCTTGCCAAAGCATCAGATGCCTATCTCAAATTGGCAGAGCAACTTGAAAAGAACCCCAAATCGGACGAGTTGAGTTTCTACAAGTCTGCAACTCCGCAGCAGCTGAAAGACAAATCAAGCAAGTTGCTGGAACGCAGAAAGGCGCTTCTCGGCGGAACTGCCTTGGAAAATCCAAAAAACGAAGGTTGAGAGTAACCTATTGGAAGGTCTCTCCAGCTCGTCGACACGTGTAAAATCTTTTGCCAGCAGAAATGCTGCAAAGCCCCCAAAAATCAAAATATTCTCAATCCCTACTGCGCGGCACGTTGTTTGCTGAAAGGCCCTTCGAACCTCGTCCTTTGAAGGGAGACCAGCATGAGAGTTATTTCTTCATTAGTCATCACAAGCGCAATTATGGCAGCTTGCCAAAGCCAAAATACTCAATCAAGCGAGACCAACTCGGTTCGATCAGTCAAAGATCCCAACATGACTCTGGTTGCCGTCAGTTTGTCTCCCGTCAATCAGAACAGTCAAACCGCAGAAATTGTGAGTTCTTGTGCCTATGAATTGAACCTCTCATCTTCCGATGACAAATTGGTCTCGCCATTGAACAAAAATGCTTATGACAGCAAGCACGCCGATTTCATGCAGAAGCTGAAATACTATGGCGGTGGAATGATAATGTTCTCAGGCTCGGCGCTCGGCGGAATTATTGCAGGTGGTTCATCTGCCGCAACTCTCATTTTTCCGCCGGCATTCTACGGAGTTCCTGTTGGATTCATGATTACCGCAGGCTCCGTGGCCACAGGCGGTGGATTGCTCGTGAGTGCGCAAAATGATCTCGATAAAAAGCTGACCACGTTTGATCGCATGGTCAAACTCTCGGCCGGTAATTACAAAACGGATGTTTGGTACGACGACTACAAAGAAACTATGAAATCAGCACAAAACACAGACAAAAAATGTCCGCAAATGACAACAGGAGTTCTCAAGAAATTGAGTAAACTCGACCTCTCAAAACCGGCAACACGCTTGTAATCTACCTGTCACGGCATCAAGTGAAGTGATTTCAACTTATCCGTTATTGCAGCGGATTGGACAAGATACACCTTGAACAGTCCGCTGCTTGTCGATTTGACGAACGGAAACGGGTTGTCCAGCGCACTGCCGATGAACACGTCGATATGTTTTCCATGCAGCGCACCTCCGGTGTCTGCTGCGAAAAAATATCCATCATGCACCGTTTGTCTTCCATTCGGGAGAACAATATTGACGCCGCGCGCAGCAGGAATGAAAATCACGGAACCATATGGAACATATGCAGGATCAACCGCAATAGTTCTGTAGGGCTTCAGGTGATATCCCTGGACACCGTCGCCAAAATGGCCTTTTGCTTTGTAGAATCTTGAATACGCAAGTTGAGGCATGGAAACGTATGCGGAGCAATCTGCCTGACGGTAACTTTCTCGACTGACGGAGTAATTGTAAACGGTATCGTTGCCCCGGGAATCAAGAACACGAACAGAGCCTTCCAGGGCCGCATTGCACCAATCCCTGAGTGACAGAGAAGCACCCAAATGCTGGCCATGCATATCCAGAAGAGGAATACCGTCTGAGCCAATGTCTCGCACTGTGGGAATCCGATAGTAAGTTGCCCACAGAGTGAAAACGTCTGCGATGACGGAGTCCGAAGGCTCGGGAATTGCAAAATCGCTGATGGCAGAATCAGTGCCCTTGGATGGCGGAAGTCCAATGGATTGAAAAAATTGCCGGGACCAACGCATGGTCTCACACGCGGGTCCACCGCCCGCTGACAAACAACGTTCGTGCTGTGATTTCAAAAATGGACCATAGACGTCGTCACCACTGTAACAAACCTCCAGCTCGCTTTCCCATTGAGTTCCATTTGGACACTTTCCTGTGCCGCGAATGCTGTGGGCAAACTCACGCTGCCAATGTAGGCCATCACATGGAGCTCCGCCCCCAAAGCTTTTACACTTCTGGACCATGGCATCACTGAATGGACCAAGGACTCCCTGCCGACTATCACAAACATGATAAGTCGTGTCATACGAGTAGCCTTCTGGGCAATAGAAGTCATCAGGTTGCGCAACCCCGCCAAGTCCAAAACCCTGCTGATTGGCGCCCGGCAGCTCAGACGGCTGCGGTGCACAAACCACCAAAAAGACGGCCAGCATGACGAAAGGAAACAGCTTCATTAACAAATGATTCAATTGAAGACTTTTCATGTGAGAGCATCCTTTCCCTCGATAAAATCGAGATCACGGCCATGAGTCTCGCGAAGGGCATAAAGCGAAACAAATGAAAGTCCGAAGGCCACGGCTGTTGCCACCCATGCCCCACTCACTATCCGGCCGTCTTGTGCAAAATTAAAGACAATAAAATTCAGTGGCACCAATGAACCGCGGACAAAATTCGGAACTGTCGTTGTTGCAGTGGCTCGCAAATTTGTTCCAAAATTCTCGGCAGTCGTGAGCACAAACAGCGCCCAATAGCCAATTGCTATGCCCAAGAGAGTCAGGCTCGAATAAAATGCAAATTGGCTTGCACCTCCAATCGTCAGGTGAAGTATTGACAGCAAAAATGCTGAAGCCATGAACCACGTGATCACACGTTTGCGACTCCCCACATAGTGAGAAAGTGCGCCCGATGTCAGGTCACCAATCGCAAGGCCGACGTACACCAACATGACTGCTGTGGACGCTTGAACCGGAAATTCTATTCCGCGAGCTTTGGCCAAATCGGGAGCCAGCGTTGCGAAAATTCCGACCACCAACCAAACCGGAATGCCAAGACCGATACAAGAGAGATATCTTTTGAGCCGGTCGCGGTTGGTGAAAAACATAAAAAAAGAACCACGATTATGGCTATTTGACGAAGCGATCCTCGCAAATATTTCCGACTCGCCTGTTTTAAGGCGAACGAACAGCAGCACCAAACCCAACACGCCGCCGATTCCATAGGCCCATCGCCAACTCAACTTTTC
>JBDLRR010000431.1:0-6700 GCA_039799985.1 Pseudomonadota bacterium
GGACAACAAGAATACTCAACAGGAAGCATATCAAATCTCGCAAAAACGTCCTCGCTGAGCGCAACCGACCAAAACAAAGCCCCAACAGCTGCCGATGCCAACATCAAGAAAAAAAGTTCTGCTGCCAACAGCACGAATGGCAGTTCTGATGCCAACGGCACGGAAGCCAGTAAAGAGGGCTGCAAAGAACCCGCAAATCCGGAATCGAAATCATCCGGAGAAACAAACAGCACTTCATGCGAAAAGTCAGGAGAAAGCAACCACGACGATGACCACGAGAGCGATCATCATGCGGACGCTCAGGAATCTGAATCGAGTAATGAAGACTGTTCAGATTGAATCCGAGACCGACAGTGGCAAGAACTCAAGTCGCAGCAGCTGCTGCGTCTTCCGCTCCCACCGCTTTCTCGATGCGTGGTTCACCACCATCATAGACCAACAAGCGTGGCTCACCTTCCAGAATCGTCGAAAGGTTCACAGGACGGTTCCAAATCTTGAAGAGGCTGCGCATGGTTTCCATCGCCCAGTCGATCTTCAGATCTTTGCCCTGGTGCTTGTGAGTCAAAAGCAATTCACCGCGATTTTGAAAATTGCCGTCAACAACTTCAATCACCGGTTGACCAAAATTGGTTAAAGCATCGAGTAGTTCTCGCTTGATTGCCGGAAAGTCGCGATCATTGATGACCGCCTGGCCGGTCCTGCGATCAGCTGCCCAGGTGAACATCTTGGCCTCTTCGCAAAAATCCTCGTCAAGGAATTCATCAATGAACGTAATGTCGTTGTGATACTTTCGTACCTCAAACAACTTTTGCCGACCCGCATTGGTGTTGGTGTTCCACGACTTGCGTACCGCAGGATCGTCGCACAGCATGTAGTCGAGTCCGAAACGCCCCTTGTTCCACCGGTTTTCGATGTGGCGCATAAGTTCAACGCCAACCTTGTATGGATTCAACCGCATCCCCGAGGTGGCAGTCACACCTGCGTAGTGGTCGCAGTAATCAATGACTTCCGAGTCGTTGAGTACAAATTCTGTCATCAGCTTGGAATGCCAGTAGACAGCCCACCCCTCGTTCATGATCTTTGTTTGTCCTTGCGGGGCAAAGTAATAAGCCTCTTCCCGGACAATCGAAAGAACATCACGTTGCCAGCTTGAAAGCGGCGCGTGTTCAATGAGGAACTGCAGAACATCACGACGCGGCGACTCGGGAAAGCGCTTTTCGCGTTCAAATTCGCGCACGATCTTTTCTTGTTGTTCCTTCAAATAACTTTCCGGATTGATGTAGCCGTCCATGTAGCTGCGCTGTGTTGGCAGCTTTGGAACCGGACGTTTTTCCGGCGGCAACATATCATCGGGATCACGCGACACCTTGGGCTCGCGCCGAATATGTGGAGCATGCTGATCGATAAGATTCTCGATCGACAAGCACGTGTCGATGAACGTCTCGACCTCGTCGTGACCAATTTCTTCAATATATCGACGCACGCGGCTGCCATGGTTGGCCATCTCATCGAGCATCTTGCGATTGGTATGTTGAAAGCAATAATTGTTCTTGAAGAAGTCGCAGTGCCCATACACATGCGCAATCACCGTCTTTTGGTCGACAAGGGAATTGCTCTTGAGCAGGTATGCATAGCAAGGGTCGTTGTTGATCACCATCTCATAGATGAGACTCAGACCATACTCATAACTTTTGGAAAGATGTTCGTATTCCATCCCGAATCGCCAGTGTGGATAACGGGTCGGAAACCCACCATAGGCGGCAATCTCGCTCATCTGTTGGTAGTCAACCATCTCAAAGATGACCGGAAAGAAATCGAGGCCGAGGTTTTTGCACTGGGATTCGATTTCCCGAACGATGTTTTTGAGCTCGGGAGTAAGCTCGCTGGTCAGGCGTGGGTCCATCACCATGATTATTTTCCTTTGCCCAAAAAGACCTTGAGGGCGTTCATGATGCCTTCACGATCCTTGATCTGATGGGTCACGACTTTTTCCTGTGCTTCACCAAAATGCTTTTCCAAATCCTTGAGGAACTGGCCACTGCCATATCGGCTTTCAACCTGACCATAGCAGAACAGATTGGAAGCCGGGAGCAAGACATTGTCGAGCAACAACATACATTCATTTGTGTCGTTGCCGCTCCAGTTGTCTCCGTCCGAGAAATGGAACATATAAACATTCCATTCATCCAAGGGATAATCCTCTTTGATGATCTTCTCACACAACTTGTAGGCACTCGAGATGAGCGTTCCGCCGCTTTCTTTGGTGTGATAAAAAGTCTGCTCGTCGACTTCGCGCGCAACGGCGTCATGAATAATGAAACGTGTTTCGATGTTGTCGTAGTTGCGCTTCAACCAGGTGTCGAGCCAGAATGCAGTCAGGCGGACAATTTCCTTCTGCTCGTCGCCCATCGAACCCGAAACGTCCATCATGTAGATGATCACAGCACTTGCTTCAGGGTTTTCTTCAATCTTGAAGCTCCGGTAGCGCTTGTCTTCCTTGATGGGAATGACCGATGGACGCTCGGGAACGTACTCATCAGAGGCAATCTGGCGTTTGAGGGCTTCCTTGTAGGTCCGCTTGAAGTTGCGCAACCCTTCGGGGCCTGTCTTGAGCACGCCGTGATACTTGTACTTTTTGGACTTGACGTTCTTTTTGCCTTTATCTTCAATGCGTGGGAGTTGAAGCTCCTCACCCAAAATATCAGCAAGCTCCTCGAGCGAAACATCAACCTCAAGGCTATGCTCACCCGCGTTTTGTCCTGCTTCGCCTTCACCGGGTTGTGGCTGGCCCTGGTTCAACGGATCTCCCGGATCACCGTCTCCTTGTCCAACACCCTTTTGCTGGTTTCCACCAAACTGAAAACGCGGCAAATCGATGCGCGGCAACGGAATCGTCACCTGCTTGTTGCCCTGCCGGCCAATAAGCTCACCCGACGAAATAAAGCGCTTGAGGTTTTCCTTGATGCGACCCCGAACGATCCGTCGGAATCGGTTGACATCGGTTTCCATCTTCATGTTGAAAACTCCTCAAGCGCACTCACCGGCTTCATGCCGGTGATCTTCATCAATTCGCAGAACGCTTCACATCACCGCGGGCAAAAATGCTCGCAACGAAATGCAATGCGTCGTTTGAACAAATGTCGCAGTAGCCATAGTTCTTGATGAGGCGGTTCTTGACCACATCGATCTTGGCTTGAGTCTCTTTGTCGACGACGTTGGACACCAGGCTCGTAAGCTTGATTGTGTCTTTTTGGTCTTCAAAGAGCTTGAGCTCGAGAGCTTTATGCAGGCGCTCGTTCGTCTTGTAGTCGAAGGTTTTGCCTTCAAGCGCAAGTGCACCGATGTAGTTCATGATCTCACGACGGAAGTCATCCTTGCGGCTTTCCGGAATGTCGATCTTCTCTTCGATGCTGCGCATCAAACGCTCATCAGGCTCTTCGCTTTGTCCGGTGTACTTATTACGCACACGTTCTTTCTGCGTGTAGGCCTTGACGTTGTCGATGTAGTTTCCGCAAAGCTTGGCAATAGCCTCTTCATCGGCAGAAATCGCGCGCTGAACTTCGTTCTTCACGATATCTTCATATTCCTGCTTCACGACAGCAAGCAACTCGCGGTAACGCTTCTTTGTTTCTTCATCGCGAATCAACGAGTGGTTCTTGAGACCACCTTCGAGTTCGTTGAGAACAATGAACGGATTGATACAGCCGTTGCCGCGGTCATCCACAAGCGCGTTGGAAATCTTGTCCTGGATGTAGCGAGGAGAGATTCCATCAAGACCTTCGCGCATGGCTTCCTTGCGCAGTTCCTTGATGTTGTCTTCCGTGTAACCAGGCAGTGTCTTGCCGTCATACAGCTTGAGTTTCTGCATCACCGTCAGGTTGGCCTTCTTGGGCTCCTCGAGACGTGTCAGGATCGCCCACATCGAAGCGGTTTCAATCGTGTGCGGCGCAACGTGAATGTGCGGAACACTTTCGGCATTGAAGTCCTTGCGGTAGATCTTGGTTTCTTCCTTGAGCTTGGTGATGTACGGAACGTCGATTTTCACCGTACGGTCGCGCAACGCTTCCATGAACTCGTTGTTCTGCAGCTTGCGATACTCAGGCTCGTTCGTGTGACCAACGATGACTTCGTCGATATCTGTCTGCGCGAACTTCTTGGGCTTGATGCGGTGCTCCTGCGAAGCACCGAGAAGGTCGTAAAGGAACGCCACATCAAGTTTGAGCATTTCGACAAACTCAACCATCCCTCGGTTGGAGATGTTGAACTCGCCGTCGAAGTTGAACGCACGTGGATCAGAGTCAGAACCGTATTCGGCAATCTTGCGGTAGTTCAAGTCGCCCGTGAGCTCTGTTGAGTCCTGGTTTTTCTCGTCCTTGGGTTGGAAAGTACCAATACCCACACGATCTTTTTCCGAAAGAAGCAAGCGACGAACGCGCACGTGGTTGCGCACAACGCGTTCCCAATCGCCACCGTATTGCTTCATCAGTTCGTTGAACACAAAACGGCAGGCAGGGTCGATGTTGCCTTCAACAAAAATCTTCTGATCAAACGTCTTGCCTTTGTTGAGATGGCTGAGCACCTTTGCGCGCGCCTCTTCAGGAATCAGACGCAGCGGTTCTTCATGCATCGGACACGCCATGATGTCATCCATCGCGAGGCGTTCCTTGAGGTTGATCCAGTCGTAAGTGTAGAGCGCACCTTCGGCCTGGTACGAATACCATTCGAGACCTTTTTTCAGCAGACGCGCAATTGTCGACTTCGCAGATCCCACAGGACCGTGCAGCAACAGAACGCGTTTCTCTGGACCATAGCGCAAGCTGGCAGCCTTGAAGAAATTGACAAGCTTGACGAGATGAACATCCAAGCCAAACACTGCATCCTTGCCGCCGGCGAGCGGATCATCAAAGAACTTGTAGTGCACAAGTTTCTTTTTGTGCTCAACGTATTCGTAGGTGCCGAAGTGCATAATCATGTCGTAAACGCGCTGGAATGCAGTTCTGCACACGCGCGGATTTTTCTCGACGATATCGAGATAATCAACAAAACTGCCTTGCCAGTTGAGTTCGTTATAGTGGGTCGGGCTGTAGGCATCGCGAACAATGTCATAGATCTTGTGAGTCTGTTGCATAGCTCCTCCGGCAAAACGAAACCCGCTTTGGCACCGCACCGGTCCCTCTGGCACAGGTGATGTCGATTTCGATCAATTCAGAGTAACCATGCAGAATCTGGAGGTCAAACCGATCACAGGGGAATGACAGAATCCCCACCCCAAAATTTTGTTCAAGGATTGCTCGCCTGATAGAGGGAATCAATTTCCGTCCGGCGTGTTTCGTTAATCTTGAGCCGGTTCAAGCTTCCACTGGGAAGCTTTTCTCCAAGGGATTCCTGAAAAGGTTTTTCAAGAACCAAAAACTTCTTGATAGTTGCATGACGAGGCAGAGTTTCGTTCACACTTACAATGCGTTGTTGAACAACCTCGCGCACCTTTTCAGGACTGGCCCGAAATTCAGCCTGGGCATCAGGAGACAAAACAACCAGAGCCGCCAAATAAGGCATTTTATCGCCGACAATACAGACGTCCTGAACTTCCTTTGATTCACGCAACAATTGTTCCAAGCGCAGAGGTGAAATCGTGGCACCACCTGCAGTCACAAACAAATGGCGACGTCGCCCTGTGATCTTGAACCCAAAGGGCGTCATTTGAGCCACGTCGCCCGTTTCCTGCCAATGACCACTGCCTGCAAACGCCGGATGATTCAAACGATACTCAAGAGCCGAATTCTGCCCCAAGCGAAAAGACACATGCGAAACAGGATTGCCGATCAAATTCAAGTGCGGCGCATCGTAGGTGTTTGCAGAAAGCAAACCCGAAGCAGCAGTCACACCATAAGTCTCGATTACAGGCACTCCCATTTGCCCGAGCAATTCAACATGCGATTCTCGCGCGGGTGCCAAACCATGCACCACCATCTGTAAATCAGCCAAACTATGCCGAACAAAGTCTTTTCCAATGGCATTTCGACTGGCCCACAAAAGCGTTCTCGTTGCAGCATCAAAAACCGATTCAGGCAACTTGAGCGCCCTGCCCGATTTGAGCATTCCACGCACCTGGTCAAGCCGGTTGCCCACTGCAATTCGAGGGCTGAAACCTGGTGCATGAAGTTGAGCATTGACGTGATTTGCAAGCTTTTCAAGCTCATTGGGTGAAGCAAAAACAACGGTTGGACGCAAAATCTTCAAATGCGACTCAAACTCGCCGCCCAACTGCGGAAAGCCCACAACGCCATTCTTGAGCAAAGTGCACAAGGGCGACAAATGCGCAAACGGATTCGAAAGCGGCAAGATTTCAATCGTCTTCCAGAAGAGTTCTGGCGGCGTGTTGAGATGCAACAACAGATGATTGGCTGTGACCACAAATGCGTCGAGCGTCAACGATTCAGGTTTTTGATATCCATCATGACCAAACGAGATGAAATCGAACTGACCAATCCGCGTCGGCACCTCACCTGTAAAAGGGGGCAGCGAACCAGTCTGCCGCTTGGCATCACGCAACTCATCTGCTGTTTTGTACCATCTGAAAAACGTCAGCGCAGCGGGTTCTTCACTTTTGTCGCGCGCACTCCAGTGAACAGCCGATAAATCGAAGGTGGGAACCTCCAAATCCTTCAATTGAACCGCGTATCCTTCAATATCGGTAACA
>JBDLRR010000432.1:0-5872 GCA_039799985.1 Pseudomonadota bacterium
AAGCGAATGGTCAGATTCTCGGCCCGTAGCAAAGTTCCACGGTTGGTTTCCTGTGCTGCCATCATTTCCCTCCTGAAGTGGCGACACCGGTCGACGAAAGTTTGCGCCGGGAAGGCAGCCATTTGACCAACAAGGATTGCAAACCTTTGGGGCTGAAAAGCATCACAAAAATCACAATGAGCGCAAAATAAATCATACGCTGCTCACGGATCGCGTCGGGTGCAAATCGGAGAATTTCAGGCACTGATACCAGAATCAGGGCTCCAAGAACGCTGCCAAACAGGCTTGTCATGCCACCAATGACGACGGCCAACACAATAATCACGCTGCGTGAGAAATCGGCTTCGTCGGGACTAATGAACTGCAAAGCATGGACGTACAAAGCACCTGCCACGCCCGCAATTGCAGAACCAATGACAAATGCGGAAAGCTTGCTGTTGTAGGTATTGATTCCCAGACTGCGCGCAGCAATTTCGTCATCCCGTGTGGCTTGAATGGCCATTCCGAGCCCCGTGCGACGGAAACGCGAAAGCACAACCCAAACAATGGCCAACACCACAAACACCCAAAGCAGCGAGCTCAATTTTGGAATTCCAGTAAAACCGCGGGTTCCTCCTACGGCATCGATATTTTTGAGCGCGGTCCCGAGGATCTCGGCAAAGCCCAGTGTTGCCATCGCAAGGTAATCGCCCTGCAATCGAAGGCATGGAATCGCAACAAGAAAACCAGCAAGCATTGCCGACAGACCACCGACAACCAAAGCCAGCAGCATCATGACAAATGGTTGAGTGATGCCCAACATCGGCGCTGCATACACAGTGAATGCAGCAGCAGAATAGCCACCGACGGCATAAAAAGCCGCGTGCCCCAAGGACAACAGTCCAGCACCACCCAAAATCAACTGAAGACCGAGTGCCTGAATTGCTGTTATGCCAAAAAGCATCAGCGGAAGGATGGAATATTCAATCAACTGTTCCATCATCACACCTTCACCATTCTGGCTTTGCCCAACAATCCCTGCGGGCGCAAAAGCAAGACAAGAATCAAAATGAAAAATGCGGCACCGTCTTTGTAGGTCGACAAATCATAGCCAACCAACAGACGCTCGGCGATACCCAGCACCAAGCCACCCACAAGAGCTCCTGGAATGACCCCGATTCCTCCCAACACGGCAGCTGCAAAAGCCTTCAATCCACTCGTTATACCCATATATGGTGTGACCTGATTGTCGGCCATTCCTTGCAACAAACCAGCGACCACAGCCAACGCGGCCCCAATAAAAAACGTGAGCGAGATTGTAAAATCGAAAGGCACTCCAACCAGGCGCGCCGCATTGGGCTGAAGAGCCAAGGCTCGAATTCCACGTCCAGGGCGGGTTTTGCGCAAGAACAATTCAAGAGCCAAAGTCACGCCAACAGCAACGGCAAAAATCAGCAGGTCGCGGTGACGAATCACCAAATTTTCCCAATCAAACAGCCCCTCGGGAAGCTGAGGCAAAACAATTTGGTCTGGGCTTCCAAAAACCGAGTAGAGAGCACTGGAAATTTTGCCCTCGGGCAATTGAACCGGATAACTCTGAGGATTGGGCCCCAAAATGGCCTGAACCAGATTCTGCAGGAGCAAGCTCAAGCCCACAGCGGTAATGAGTGGAGCCAGTTTGCCCGCGCCGCGCAATGGCTTGTAGCAAAGCCGTTCCATGATGACAGCAAAAAGGCCTACAAAAACCATCCCAAGAAACAGAGCCATTGGCCAAGGCAGTCCAAGCGAAATTGCGTACATGACAAAATACGCACCCACCATGAACAATTCACCATGTGCGAAATTCACCAATTGAAGAACGCCAAACACCATCGAGTAGCCTAAAGCAATGAGTGCATAAACACTGCCCACAGCCAATCCATCGACAAGATACTGAATGAGGTCGAACACCAGAACTTCACTCCACAGTTCAAGCAACAACTGCGGGGAAGGCCTTCAAAGCGAAAGCCCTCCCCGCAGCGCAATCCAGAATACTCTGTTTATGGATTCACTCGAGTCAGGAATTTGAATTCCTTCTCAGTCGTCTGAACAATCACTGCAGGCTTCACTGCGTTGCGGTTTGCATCCAATGTGATTGTTCCGGTGATGCCGTCGAAGTTTCTCATGCCCGCAATGGCATCGCGAATTTTGGCGGGCTCATTGGAACCAGCCTTTTTGACTGCTGCGCGCATAAAGAATCCTGCATCGTATCCAAGTGCCGCCATTGCACCTGGGTTTTCCTTGTTCCGGGACTTGTATTCGCGGACGAATTCTTGAACCCGAGGGTCAGTGTCGTCGGCTGCGAAGTGGCTCGACACATAGTGTCCCGCGGCAGCGGCCGGACCTGCAATCTTGAACAGATCAGGACTGTCCCAACCATCGGTTCCCAAAAACTTTGTGTTGAGTTTGAGCTCTTTTGCCTGGCGCAAAATCGAACCAACCTGGGTGTAGTAGCCAGGAATGAAAACGACATCTGGAGTCGCTTTGCGCACCTTGATGAGCTGGGTTTTGAAATCGCGATCTTTTTGCGAATAAGAGATGATCAATTCTTCTTTGATTGTACCACCCGCCGCAATGAAGGCCTTCTTGAAAGAGTCACGCAGACCGCGGCTATAGTCGGAATCCGAATCCACAAGGATGGCGGCCGTTTTGGCCTTGAGCGTCGTGACTGCGAACTTGGCCATCACGGCACCCTGAAAGCTGTCAACGAAGCAAATGCGCGAAATAAAATCTTTACCCAAGGTGATTGTGTCGTTTGTTGAAGCATGGGTCATCAACGGAACCTTTGCCGATTGGGCAGCCGTGGATGCAGCAATGGTGTTTGAGCTTGCCACTTCACCGATAATGACGTTGACCTTGTCGGTCGAAATCAGCTTGTTGACAGCAGCAGCTGAGCCCGATGGAGTTCCCTGGGTGTCTTCGACCTGGAGTTTGACCTGCGGTGCGTCCTTGCCTGCTTTGTCCAGAGCAAGTTTCAAGCCGTTCAAGGATTCCTGGCCAAAGGTCGCCTTGTCACCGGTCAGTGGAAGAATCACACCCACTTTGACTTCAGCGACGGCACCAACAGCAGTAAAAGGCAAACCAAGGCCCAGAGCGCAAAGAGCGAGCGATACAGAGGACAACATTTTGCGACGAGAATAAGGGCTGTGCATGATCATGGGAACTCCTGTAAGACGCTTCAGATCGTCTGAAGGCCAGCGCACTGGTTTATGAACATGAAGACACATCTGGTATGTCACTAGAGTCGGGAAATTTCAAGGGACTTGCCTGTAGACTGCACTCAGGAGGGGCATTTCATGCGCATCTGCATCGCACAAACTCGCATCAAAGCGGCGGCGCTGGAAGAAAACTTTTTGGCCATCGAGAACGCTATCGCACAAGCACAGTCCGACAGCGCAGATCTCCTCGTCTGTCCGGAGATGGCCCTGCCTGGATATTTTCTGGGAGATGCGTGGGAACGCCCTTCATTTTTAAAACAGTGCGACGATTATGTCCTGCGCCTCGCCGCCCTGAGTGGGTCAATTCCTGTGATCTTTGGCAGCGTGGGGGTGGACCCCAATGCCCGAAACGAAGATGGACGGGTTCGAAAATACAATGCAGCGTTCATTGCCCATCAGGGTCGACTGCTCATCAATCCAGTCTTGAACCTTCCTTTTTGGCCGAAAACCCTGATGCCCAACTACAGGGAATTCGATGACTCTCGACATTTTTTTGATCTCCGAAAACTCGCTGCCGAGCGAGCTGTTCCATTGTCGACGCTACTGCGCCCTGTGGCCATTCCCCTGGCAAGCGGACGCGTTGTTCAGGTTGGAATTGGAATTTGCGAAGATGCCTGGGCCGACGATTACTCGCAAAATCCTTACAACACGATGTTCCCAAAAGGCACGAAAGCGGATTTGCTGGTCAACATCAGCTGTTCACCGTTTTCATTGGGCAAACGCGACAAGCGCAAGAAACTCTTCAGCCTCATTGCCCAAAGGCACGATTGCCCTGTTGTTTACGTCAATGCTGTGGGCAGCCAGAATGTCGCCAAAACGATTTTCAGCTTCGACGGAGACAGCGGAGTCTATTCGACATCCGATTTCACTTCCGTTGCATCTCCGTTTGAAAGCGCGGTCAAAACCATTGGCACTGTAGAATCAAGATCAAGCACGACCTTGCCAAAGCTGCAAACAACTCAATCGCTTTCGAGAATTGAAGAAATGCAACTGGCACTCGAAAGTGGCCTGAGGTTCATCAAAGACGAATGGAAGCTGGAACGCATCGTGGTGGGAGTGAGCGGTGGAATTGATTCGGCACTGTCTGCCGTACTTCATTCCCGGGTTTATGGCCCTGAGAACGTCTTTTGCATCAACATGCCCTCTCGATTCAATTCTCCTCTCACCATCAATGCAGCGCAAAAAATCGCACAAAATCTTGGATGCAAATTTGCTTCGCTGGGGATCGAAGAATCTGTCTCGCTCACCTTGCGACAACTCGATGATGCGCGCAAACAGGGAATGCCGGTGCCCAACCAGCTGCCCTCACTGGTTGCTGAGAATATCCAGGCGCGCGACAGAGGTGCGAGAATCGTCTCGGGTCTGGCTTCGGCGTTGGGCGCTGTTTTTCCATGCAATGCCAACAAATCGGAACTGACGGTTGGTTATTCGACACTCTACGGAGATCACGCGGGCTACCTTGCGCCGATTGCCGACCTCTGGAAGCAAGATGTTTATGCACTGTCAAAACACTACAATTCAAATATCTTTGCCGCGCCAATAATTCCCGATGAAACACTTTCAGTAGTTCCAAGTGCAGAACTTTCGGCCGAACAAGATGTCGGCAAAGGACAAGGCGATCCTCTTTGCTATCCTTATCATGATGCGCTTTTCAAACTCTGGGTGGAAGAGTGGAACAGGTTCGATTTTGAAGCAACATTGTCCGCTTGGGACAATGCTTCATTGAAGGCTCTCATCGGCGCCGAAGCTGGCCAGCATCTCGACAGACTCTTCAAATCGCGTGACGAATTTATTGTCGACCTCAAACGCTGGTGGAACGCATATTGCCGCATGGGTGCATTCAAGCGCGTACAAGCACCTCCAGTTCTAGCCGTCACCCGACGCGCATTCGGATTCGATCATCGCGAAGCGATAGGACTTTTTACGCAACGGTAAAAAATCATCAATCCGTCAAAAAACCAGATTTGACGCGAACATCTCTCCAAACGAAAATCGTTGTAGGGTGAGCTTTTTCAGCCCGGGAGGTGAATATGTTGAACAGATTTACAGCCAGTGTTTCCGCAATGTTGTTCCTGGGAGCATGCGCAAAGAATCAGTACGACCTCCAATTCCGTCTGCTCTCGGACGGCAAGGAAATCTCGGCACCAAGGCTGCGTGTCCTCGAAGGCGAAAAAGCCTCCATTATCGAAGAAACAGCGAACAAAAAAACTCAAATTGATGTCGTTGCCAACGAGCTCAACAGTTCGCTAACCCTTGATGTGAACGTCAGCACGACAGAAACAAATGGTGACAACAAGACTGTGCACAACGGCAATTTTCTTTTGAATATTGCCAACAATCAAAAAGCATCGATCAATTTCGAAAAAGATCGGCAGGATGGAAACAACTTCATCTCATTGTTTGAAGTTACGGCCAGAAAATCAAACACAGTGGCGGTTGACAGCGGCATTTCACGGTCAAATTTCCGCAAGCTCACAGACCTCAAGTGAGTTTTTTGGCTCGCGGAAAATAACTACGGAGCAGCTGTTTTTCTTTCTGCCAGACTCTGCTGCCGCGAGTCACCGTTGCAATTCCAACACCCAATGTCTCGGATATTTCTCGTTGAGGCGTTCCGTTGGCCAAACCATCGAGAATCT
>JBDLRR010000433.1:0-3997 GCA_039799985.1 Pseudomonadota bacterium
AGGCCGAAGAAATGGGTCGCGTGTACTCTGCGCTCGGGATGAGTGTTGGAGTGATTACCAGTGGCTTGAGCGATCGTGAAAGGCAAGCGGCATACGCCTGCGACATCACATACGGCACGAACAACGAGTTTGGCTTCGACTATCTGCGCGACAACATGAAGGTCCGCTTGGAAGACTTCGCACAGCGAGGCCATCACTTCGCCATTGTTGACGAAGTTGACTCGATCCTCATCGACGAAGCTCGAACCCCGCTCATCATCAGTGGTCCATCCGACCAGACGTCCGACAAGTATCTGACCGCCAACGATGCCGTTCGTGGCCTCCGCCGTGAAATCGACTACACGGTCGACGAAAAATCACGTTCATGCGCTCTGAGCGAAGAAGGCATCCAGAAGGTTGAAAAACGCCTTGGCGTCAGCAATCTGTACAATCCAGAGAACATGGAATTGGTTCATTGCATCAACCAGGCGCTCAAGGCTCATGTGGTTTTCCGCAAAGACGATCACTACATTGTTCGCGACGGACAAATCATCATTGTCGATGAATTCACTGGTCGTCTAATGCAGGGCCGACGCTATTCCGACGGCCTTCACCAAGCTCTTGAGGCAAAAGAGAACGTTGCCATCCAGCAGGAAAACCAGACACTCGCAACGGTCACCCTGCAGAACTTCTTCCGTATGTACGAAAAACTTGCGGGCATGACCGGTACGGCAGACACCGAGGCGGTGGAATTCCACAAGATCTACAAACTCGACGTGGTTGTGATCCCAACCAACCGTCCGATGGTCCGCAAGGACGACGACGACGTGCTGTATTTGCGCCAGGGAGCCAAATTCAAAGCCGTCGCCGACGAAATTGCCGAGGCCAACAAACGTGGTCAGCCGGTTCTTGTTGGTACTGTGAGCATCGAAAAGAGCGAGTTGCTCAGCGATTTGCTCAAGCAGCGTGGCATTGAACACAGTGTACTCAACGCCAAACACCACGAACAAGAAGCCCAAATTATTGCCCAGGCAGGTCAAAGAAGTCGGGTCACAATCTCAACCAACATGGCCGGACGCGGTACTGACATCATCCTTGGCCAGGGAGTTTCCGATCTGGGTGGACTTTACGTCATGGGCACAGAACGCCATGAAAGCCGACGCATCGACAACCAGTTGAGAGGCCGTTCTGGTCGACAGGGTGACCCTGGCCAAAGCCGCTTCTTCTTGTCGTGGGAAGACGACTTGATGAAGCGCTTCAACAACAAGGCCAACCAATTTCTGATGGAACGCACCATGGGTGATGAAGCCCTGGCGGACCCGATGCTCACACGTGTGATTGCCAACGTACAGAAACGGGTCGAAGGCTATAACTACGATCTGCGCAAGCACCTGCTCGAATACGATGATGTTCTCAACAAACAGCGCAAGACGGTCTATTCGGCCCGCAACCGCATTCTCACGAAGGGTGATCTTCGTGAAGTTCTTCAGGACGATACACTTGAAGAATTGAGCCGTGCCATTTGCGAAGAATACTCACCCGCCACTGGAGTTCCGGGTGAACTTGTCAAACTCGACTTCGGCAAGCTGGAGCGCACTTTGTTCCAACGCCTGAACACAGTCATGAATTTCACTGCCGAAGAACGCAAAAACTCTGAAATCACACGCCTGGATTTCACCTCGCTCATCCGCGCGAAACTTTCCGAGGCCTACGAGCGCAAGGAAAAACTCTTTGGCTCTGAGCAAATGCGTGAAATCGAACGTTGGGTGATGCTGCAGACGATCGACCAATATTGGAAAGATCATCTGCTCAGCCTCGACCATCTGCGCGACGGTATCGGTTTGCGCGGTTATGGCCAAAAGGATCCTCTGCAAGAATACAAACGGGAAGCCTTTGAACTCTTCAAGAGACTGATCTCGGCCATCAAGGTGGACACACTTGAGTCGCTTTTCCGAATCCAGCCCAATCTTGCCGAGCGGTTTGTCGCCGAAGCAGAGCAGGAAGCTCAGGAACGTGCCAAACGGGAACTTTCAGGAAGTGCAGCGGTGCATGCAGAAGCAGATGCCGGAACAGCTCTTCCAATTGCTGACGTCATGGAAGGCAGCGAGAACTCGGCAAGGGTCTGATTCTCAACACGCAAAATCCAGACGCAATTTAACGGGCCGAAAGGCCCGTTTTTTTTTCATCTGATCGAAAAAATTCAACGGTTGAGCGGGTTATCTTGAACTGCGTATCGAACTCCCCGATGAGCATTGCAGTTTGCTGGAGGAGTTTTATGTCATGCATTGTCTATTCTGCTGTGTGCCTTGGCTTGCAGATAGTCCCCGTCACAATTGAAGCAGCACTGGGAAGTGGCTTTTCAGGAGTTCAGTTGATTGGTCTTCCGCAAGACTACGCGCGTGAAGCCCGCGAACGAATCAGGGCCGCACTTGAAAATCTTGGACTCACTCTTCCGGCCCGTCGATTGGTGGTTTCCGTGCGACCCGTCGAAACGCTCAAGCAGTTCAAGGTTGGCCTGGAACATCTGGATCTTCCTTGTGCCATTGCCATCATTGCTGCATTGGCAGAGCAGCGCAATGGCAACCCGAAAGAAACTGAGAAGCTCATTTCAGTTTCCCGTGCTGTGCGAACCGGCAAGAACATTTTCGCAGGCCAGCTCACTCTATCCGGGCATCTCTTGCCGCCCGAACAGGCGTTGCCATTCGAGCTGCTCGTGATCCAGCAACACAGCGAACCTCCAACAATTTATTCACCTATTTCCTCCAACAAAATCACTCTCGCTCCGCCCACAAACTTCATTTATGTCGAAAGTCTGCAGGACTGTCTGCAAAAAATCACAAGCACGAGCAAATCGAATCCGCCCCAGGAGTACAAAGAAACGCGCATCAACGATTTGCATCAATCCGCCCAAACGAATCACCGACACCACGAAGACCGATCGAAACGAATCGAATCCACGTTCAAGCTGTTTCTTCATACGCCCGTATTTGCTTTGGCACTGGCTCTGGCAGCTGCAGGTCGACATCATATTCTACTGGCAGGATCTCCGGGCTGCGGCAAAACATTCGCCCTCAAAAAACTACGCGAATTGTTGCCGCCCATGAACAACACTGAAGCACTGGAAGCCGCTCTGATTCACCAACGAGGCCCGACTGAACTGACCTTCCGTCCGTTTCGCAATCCACATCACAGTGCTTCAGCAGCGGCACTACTCGGTGGCTCACTGTTGCTGCCTGGTGAAGTGACCTTGGCACATCATGGACTGCTTTTTTTGGATGAACTCGCAGAATTTCCACGACCTGCGCTCGAAGCTCTGAGAGAGCCTCTCGACGAAAAGAAAATCACACTTTCGCGATCTCGCGGCAGAGTCGAATTGCCCGCCAACTTTATGCTTGCCTCTGCAACAAATCCTTGTCCGTGCGGCTTTTTCTTTTCCAGACATCAAAGCTGCAGGTGTCTAGGGACTGCACCCATCAAGTATCAACAAAAATTGAGCGGCCCGCTGCTCGAAAGATTTTCAATTCTTTTGCTGGCAGACGAACAAGCAAATTTCACAGGCGATTCAACTGAAGAAAAATCAACACTTTTTGAACTCGCTATGCACTGGAAGAAACATTTTGAACAAGATCCCTCCGACTGGGTGAAGCATTTCGTGGAGGTTCAAAACATGCTCTGGAATCCCAAGTCAGGCTCTCGTTTTTCAGCACCCGAAACAGAATTTGCAAAAGCGCTCGAATCCCACAGCTCGTCTCTGATGCTAAGCCAGCGAACAAAACGACGTCTGCAAGAACTGCTGGCAAGCATGACAGCGCTCTTCCCTGACGCTGCCGAAAATTGGCCCAAAGAAAAATTCCTCTCAGCTGCGCAACAACTCCGTGGACTTGAAGGAGCACTTCGAAAAGGTGTTTCTTTTTTGACACCCACAGCCTCTCACTCTGCCCTCAAGGATCTTACAAAACAGAACGATATTCTCTGAGGAGCAGCGGAATTTGCTCGCCGATATTTTGGGGGTATGACA
>JBDLRR010000434.1:0-5419 GCA_039799985.1 Pseudomonadota bacterium
GGATCGCAGAACATCGGTTTTGATGATCAGCGTGCTGCCGACCACAGATTGAACGATGTTGTTCACCTCCTCGGGAGGAAGTGCGCTTCGCCCTTCGGAATCGGTAGACTCAAATTGAGCATCGCGAAACTTGAAACGGTAAGTCAGTTTGTCATCAACAGCTGAAACAAGCTGTTCGTCGTACTGACCGCGCAAATGAATCCGCGAAACTGTCGTTTGCCCCTGTGCCGGACTCAACTCAACAGACATATCCTGCACGACGCCGAAAGTTCTGACTTCTTCAGTGTTGAGCGAATACTTGAGCAGCGCCTGTTCCCGGGCAATTTTGTCGACCGCAGACTTCGTGCCCGCCAGACTTTCATCTGATGGCATTGAGCCTGGTGAGGCCGGACGGGTGTTGAGGTAAACACCCAATCCAGCCACCAGCGCAACAACCGACGCAATCAAGACTTTATGACCATTTCGCAGCTTCACGTTCTGCATTACTCCCCAAGAGTTTCATCAACCACCAGCGAGTTTGGTCCTGGTGTTGGGCGCGGAAGTGGCATTGGCCGAGTCGGCAAAGGGATTCGGACAATGGGTGGAACCTTGATTGGAATCAGGTTGCATTGATGCGTCGGCGCGGCCGAGACTTTGCACTGTGGTCCAACGCAATCTTCCTTGAACGAAACGGAACCGCCTTCGAATCCTTGCGCGATTGTTTTTCTCACACCCGATACGCGTCCCACGATAGGTATATCTATGGAAACGTTTTCGGTTTGCGTCACCCGTTGCTCCTCCTTAGGGTAACCGAGGCAACCACGTTCCCAGTTCAAGGATTCCCAACGGTCACGAATCGCGCCGCGAACAATGTGAGTTCCAAATTCAGGATGATAATAAACAGATCCGCCTTCAAAGTGATTGAAGCGACCCAAGCCATCGGGAGTCTGGCCTTCGTCTGTGAGCGGATATCCAAGGACTCCACGCTCCCATGAATTGTCGGCCCATTTTTGGCGAATCAAGCCATGAACTTCGGCTGCGCCTGTTTGTGGTGTCCAGTAGATCGAACCGTTTTGGAAGTGGTTGTAGTATCCACGGCCATCTGGAGTTTGAGTTTCGTCGGTCACAGGGTAGCCAAGCAAACCCATGCCACGACGCAGCTGAGACCACTTCTGATAAATCGCACCCTTTACGAGAAATGCGTTGCCCGTGGCCGGATGATACCAAAGAGATCCACCTTCAAAGATATTGTATTTTCCTTGACTGTCTGGTGCGGTCTGCTCGTCGGTCCGCGGGAAACCAAGGCTGCCGTTTTCCCAACCCATTGATGCCCATTTGTTGCGGATGAGTCCGTGAACTTCGTGCGCTCCGGTTGCTTCGGACCAATAGATCGATCCGCCTTGGAAATGACGATACAAACCAGGTTTGGTTGGTGTTTGAAATTCAGCTCCAACAGCCTGACCGAGGAAACCGGAAGCACCATTGAGCTGTTTGTATTTCCATCCAATATAATCTTTGAGCGGAAGCGATTCGCGCTCTTTGAAAATGCTTGCACTCTCCTGGAAGCCTGACCACGAGAACAATGTTTTTTCCCAACGTTCCGTGTCCAGCCAGTAGTCAATCTCTGCAAACAACCCAACTCGTCCGCCCAAAGCATCAACGTTGGTATTCACGTCCAGATTTGCTGTGAGCAAGGGTGCGTCGGGGCGCAGATCGTACTTGAGATAGGCTGTTGTCGGCAGACTCAATCCCAAAAACTTGAGCGAACCAAAAACTCCAGCAGAGGCGATGTAAGCATCAATCGCAGCATCGACGTTGCCGTAAGTGTCCAGGTAAGGACGCACAGTTCCGTTGAGAAGTTTCTCACCGTAAAGAGCTTGCACGTTGTATTGGGTTCCCAATCGACCCGTCACAGTTCCGCCCACCGACATCGGCACGGGCCCCAGCCAGAAGTTCATCCGCGCGCCTTCAGAGCGATCATAATAAACGTCGTCTGAAAAACTCGGACTGCTCATCTCCCAGAGTTTTTGCCCGAACACGGAAATATAGCAGTACGTGGCTTGGCCAGTTTCGTTGTGTGCTTGTGCATCAAAAACATTGACCTGGCTTTGCAGGATCGTTCCGTTGACCGTCGCATTGGCATCGGCCTTTTGATAATCCTTGGAGATGTTCACTCCGTATCCGGCATTGGCATCAACACCGAAATATTCATTGCCAAGCGAACGCGCATAGCCTCCCGAATAAGCCACGGTGCGGTCTTTGAATTCGGGCTCGTTCTCAACCTGCCCGGGATTCTTGAACGCGTCACTTTGCCGCTTGAGTGCCTCGAGATGAACGAGGTTCATTGGAATCTGACCCACTCGCATGTTGCGGTTCTTGGCTTGGTTGAACTGGGTCAGCTCTTTAAGATTCATGTTCGAAAATATCGGCGAACGCCCCGCAAACACCTGATACTGGCTGCGCTGATCGTTGGCCCAGGTATTCATTTCATTCTGAATCTGCTGCAGTGATTTGTTCACCGCACCGTCGACCGCTCCCCTGCCGTTGTAAAGACCGATTGTGACCTGCGTCTCGGGCCGCAGCTGTGGCAGCGGAACCGACGGCAGGCGGGTCTGGATCGGCTTGATAACCTGAACGGGCAACGTTTTGATGATGTAGGAGTGTCTGATGACCGGGAGCTTGGCTGGGTCAATCAGAATCGGAGGACGCCCCGGCTGATTTGGCAGCGGGATCGGCCGAGGAATGGGACGGTCATCAGCGAGAACCTGCCCGAGAGCAAGACTCAATCCAGCAACTGCGAGCGCCGTTAAACCTGCGCTTCGCGAAAAAGTTCGAAATTTCTCCATTCTTTCCTCCAAGTTCCGCCGTTTCAGAGTGGGATTATGTTCCTGTATGCAATACATTGGCCAACTGGTCAATGTTGGCACTGAAAATTCTCGGGACAATTTCAGACTTTCAGGTTTTTTCTCAAATTTTGCGGCTCTTTAGCAGAAATTATTAACAATCCAAAAGACGATTCCGATACGCGCTGAAAGCGTTCGTTTTGCGTAACCGCATCGTTTGGAGACAGCAAATATGCGTACTTTGCTAACCTCAATCGCGATCATCTTGTCAGCCGCATGTGCGCCGGAGCCGCCTGGGCTGCCTCAAAACCTCAAGAACATGCCGATGGGAGCCCAGGCTCTCGACAGCCAATCGAAAGCGTCGTTTTCGAAGCTTCTCGAACTCAAGACACAAAACGATGCACTTTGCTTGCGTATCCAAAAGCAACGAGTGGAATGCCCTGTGGCAACGGCATCTCTTCGCACGGAAGACGACCAAACCGTTCTTGGCTGTGTTTCAGGTGTGGATCCCAACGCCAAGGTCGAATCCAATTTTGAATTGGATATCACCGTACCAAGCGGCACCAAGGCAGTTCTGACAACCAAAAACGGCATGTGGCAAACCCAAGCGGTTGGCAGTGGAACAAAACAAAAACTCACCTGGGGCCCGAGAACGAAATCGCCATGCGACCTGCTTGCGCCGAAAGCATCGACGCTGGTGCGTTCGCCGCGCGTCATTGAACTGAGCGATATGTATCTCAAGGTGCTGCCTGACTCCTGCAACAACACGAACTACGTCAAAAAAGATGTTTCAACATTCGTTCTTTACCTCAATGGAAATGCTCTTTTCGACCGAAACGACTTGAGCGACACCAGCGGTGGACTTCAGGTTTCGCTGACAAAAATCCTCGGCTTCCAGCAAGATGCTCGTTGCGCTGTGCAGCGCGATGAAATCAAAAAATTGATGGAAGACGCATTGAATGCCAAGCCAGTGAATGCAAGCGGTGGTCAACCTCCAGACCTTGAGGCGCAGTTTGCCCGCGAAACCAACCGCAACGACCAGATGATCAAACAACTCACAGGCGCTGAAAATCTGGGTTGCTGGGGCTATTCAAAAATCAAGAAATTGCAAGTCAAACTGGAAGGCGCCGCTTTGGCGAATGCGAACCGCGGAGATTCATCGTCTGCACTGCAGAACGCCGGAAACTCGAAAGAGTACACATTCACCTTTGGTCAAAACATGTTCCACACGATTCCCAATGAATCGCAGAGCGCCGTGTTCCGTCCGGGAGGCGGCTTCACCATCAACTCGTTCTCGGACCGTGAGATCCAGGAACTGCGTGGCCTGCGGATTAAAAAAGGCGGTGTTGCTTACCAGAACGACTTTTTCCGTCTGAATGGTTTTTTGGGAATTGGCAGCTGGTCGGGCTTCCATCGTTACGAACTTGACCTTCGCAGCATGTCAAAGATCACCATTCTGGCAAACGACCAGGTTGTTTTTGAAAAAGCAGGATTTTCTTTCACATTCGGCTCGGGGTCTTTGGTTTGGCCATCAAATGATGGCGCCGAGCAGATCCAGAACAATCCAGCGTTCATCCAGTTGATGACTCGCAACGACTGCCCTGCGGAGTAAAGGCAGTGGATTTCTGGAGTGGAGGAAATTCCATGCGCTTGTTGACGATAAACGTGGGACTCGCTCTGGCGGCAGCAGCTTCTGGCTGCGCCCCGAGCAAATTCAATTCGACACGTGACGTGAGTGCGGATGTCAAGATTCGACCTGCTGGCTTTACCGGCACACCGGGGCGGGTAAACCTCGACTGCTTTGTGGAAAAGGTGAATGGCAACGAGTTCAATCAAGGCAACCGTCCACAGGCCATTGGAATTCCACTCAATTGCCCAAACAACCTTCAGGATGCCGGCTCTGAGGTTGCACTCAAATACGACGTGGCCGTGGTGCTGGACGTTTCGGAAAACATGTTGCCGATAGCAACGGGTTTGAAGACGCAGTTAGTACAAGTTCTATCGAAACTCAATTCGGATGGACGCATCGGCTCGCTTTCGGCTGTTTCATTTCGAAACAAAATTGTTGCCAACGTTGCCAACGGAGATCCCGCCAAGCTCATCTCCGATATTGGCGGAGAAGCGCCAGAATGGAAGCCCAATGGATTCAAAACCATTGACTCGAATTCAACCGACTGGGTGACCAACGAAGCTGCCAAGGCAGTCTTTGCGGGCATTGAGGAAGGAATCAAACATCTTCAGGCGGGTGCAAACACAAACAAGATGCTCATGTTGGTAAGCGCATCAACAGGCATTGGAACTTCAGGAATTGAAGTTGGGCCCACTGCGAAAGTTGTTTCGGAATTTTCAAGCAAATTGGCGGCGACAGGTGGTCAGTTGCTTCTAAACTATGCCGCCAACAACCAGATTGCGACTGGCTTGTCGAAGTTTGATCCGACTGCAATTGAACAATTGGACCTGTTGACTTCGGCCGCAGGAATTAAACCAGTGAGAATTCTGGTACCGGCCGATCTTGTCGGTTGGACCCCTGCCCTCAGCACACGGGCATCTGTCAGCTCATCGAACACAGAGGCCTGCACGCTGAGTTCTTTTGAAGC
>JBDLRR010000435.1:0-6581 GCA_039799985.1 Pseudomonadota bacterium
ATCAAAACGTCGTTGACGAGTTCGGGGTCGAGTGCGCTTGTCGGCTCATCACATAAAAGAATTTCCGGATTTACGGCGAGCGCCCGCGCGATGGCTACCCGTTGCTGCTGGCCGCCCGACAGCATCTTTGGGTACTTTTGCATGTGAGCAGCAAGACCGACCCGTTCGAGCAATTCCTTCGCACGCTTTTGCGCTTCCGTCTTGTTGAGGCCGCATCTCAGGTGAGGCACAAGAGCCACATTTTCAAGGGCACTGAGGTGCGGAAAAAGTTCAAAGCGCTGAAAGATCATCGCGGTTTTGCGTCTGATCAGATGGGCCGAATTCGAATCTTTGTATTGTTCACCAAAGATTCGAATGGTTCCACGCGTGATGGTTTCGAGTCCGTTGATGGTTCGCAAGCAGGTGCTTTTTCCCGAGCCTGAAGGTCCAATCAGGCACGTCACTTCACCGCGCTGAATGCTCAGATTGACGTCCTGCAGTGCGTGTGTGACGTGTGAGCGGGTTCGGAAAACCTTTTCGACCTGGATGAGTTCAACCGCTGGAGTCATTGGTTTGTTTTCCTTTCCCTAAGCGGTTTTTAAGTCGCCCGAAAAGCGCGATTCGATGCGCCTTCCAAGCTGCGAAAGCAGTGTGTTGAGAAAGAAATAAACCACCGCCACAAGGAACCAGACTTCAAAACTTTTGAAACTGATGGCCACCATGTTGGATGCCGACTTGGTGAGCTCAACAATCGAGATGACGCTGACAAGACTGCTGTCCTTCACGAGACTCACATACTGGCCCACCAGCGATGGCATGATGCGGCGCATTGCCAACGGAGCCACAACGTAACGGGCTGTTTGAAGTCGGGTCAGACCCAGGCTCAGGGCAGCATCTTGTGGTCCTTTGTCGAGGTTCACAAGAGTGCCGCGCACAAGTTCAGCAATGTACGCCCCACAGAAAAGGCTCAACGTGGCAACGCCGGCCTGTTCGGCTGACATTTGAAAAGCTGAAGCGACCACGAAGTACATGACGTAGAGTTGCACCAGCACGGGAGTATTGCGGAAAATTTCAACAAAAAGGTGAGCTGTGTTGCGCGCGAATGGTGTGCCGGCATGAAGAATGATGCCAACGAACAAACCCGTGAGAGTTCCAAATAGAATCGAAAGTGCGCTGACCCACAATGTTCCCCAAAGGCCATGCAGCAGCAGACCCGGGGCATTCGTTTCCGAAACCCAAAAGTATTCCTTCAGCGAGATGAAATCCCATTCATAATCCAACGACTTGAACCCGCTATACAGCGAGATCGCGATGAGGCTCAGCGCCAGAGCCGTAAAGAGGGTCCAAAGAACCGAGCGCGGTTGTTCCAGCATCAGCCAGTGTCTCCGTGAGGCGAGCAGGTCTGCTGCAAAGATGCACACCGGGCTCGGGGAATCTTGTCGATTCGAATTTGAGTGATAAAGTTTCGCATGATTCTTTTGGGTTGGAAAGTGTACTGGGCCAACATTGGTCTTGGGGAGTCACCATGGTGTTGCAGGGGCGTTCGCGTCGCAGTTTTTTGGTTTACGTATTCACGGCCGTTTTGTCTGTCTGTATTCAGGCAAATCGCGCTTTTGCTGCAGATGCGCTTGCTGATGTGAAAACAAGAAAAGAGCTGCGTGTTGGATTGGATCCAGGGTTTATTCCTTTTGAGATGAAGAACCCCAAGGGTGAAATGATTGGTTTCGATATCGACATGATTCAAGGCTTTGCGGCATCGTTGGGTGCAAAAGCGACGTTTGTCGACACCCGTTGGGAAGGAATTATTCCTGCGCTGATGGCAAAAAAATTCGATCTCATTGTGTCTGGCATGACAATCACCGAGGAGCGCAAAAAGACGGTGTTGTTTTCGGCTCCCTATTATCGGGCTGGACTACTTGCGCTTGTTTCCAGCAAACGCAAAGAAACAGTGCGCAAAGCTGGCGATCTCAATGCAGCAGGAATAAACATTGCAGTCAAAGTGGGTACAACGGCCGACCAGTTTGCAGCCAAAACGTACCCGAAAGCGACGATCCGCAAGTTGGATTCAGAGTCTGATTGCGCGAATGCAGTGTCGCTTGGAAAAGTCGATGCCTTTATTTACGACAAGCCTTATCTGGAACTTTTTGCAGCCAAGAATACACAAAAAGTCTTTCTTTTGCCCGACACCCTGACAGTTGAGGATTTTGGCGTTGCAGCCCGGAAAGCTGATTCAACCTTGATTGCCGCTTTCAACGAATATTTGACGAGCTGGAAGAAGAACGGCGGTTATGATCGGAGCATTCGGACCCATTTTGTTGAAATGCCTTGGGCATCATCAATGCCGCTCTTCAAGTGAGGACAGCATGGAACACCAGATCAACGAGCTGTTGCAGTCTGTGGCCCATTCTCCTTTTTTGGTTTTTTCACTGCTCTTCCTGATCATGTATGCGAGCAGTTTTGGTTTACCATTGCCGGAAGAAGTTACGCTCCTCACGTTGGGCTTTTTGGTGTGGGTCGGCAACAACCCTGATCCCGAGACTGGCCTGACGACGGCCAACGGTATCAATATTCACCTGGCCGCATGGTTGGCTTTTGTTGCGGTTTTGTCGAGCGACTTTCTGGTTTACGAACTTGGGCACAGATTTGGCAACAGGATTCTTTCGTTGCCGGTTCTCAACAAACTTGCTCAACCTGCTCTGCTGGACAAGGTGAGATCATGGATGGATCGCTGGGGGTTCTGGGCGGCAGGTGTTTTCAGGTTTACCCCTGGAATCCGGTTTCCTGGCCATTTGAGCTGCGGGATGTTGGGCGTATCGCGAATTAAGTTTGGCCTTGTCGATGGATTCGCGGCCCTCATCAGCGTCCCGACGCAAGTGTATCTCGTCGGTCTGTATGGTCGTGAAATAATCGATATGATTAAAAAATATCAGCCATGGGCAATCGCTGCGCTGGTTGTGATTGTGATTATCCACTACCGGAAAGAGATTTTCAGGCGGAAGTCAGCCACATCGCGTCAAGGAAGCCTCTGAACAGCAAAGGTTCCTGGCCTGAAATTCCGATAAGATTGACTGAAGTGGCCGATTGACTTGGAATTGATAGATCGGGAGAAGCATCCAAGATGAGCTCGCGAAACAACTTTTGCATGTCAGTTGATTTTGGAACTTCAAACACCCTCGTGTTCTCGAGAGGTGAGGGTGTTGTGGTCAATCAGGCGTCTCTTCTCGCAGTCCGCACCGCTCATCAGAAAAATCAGACAATGAGTGTCTATGAGGCAGGGTCCCAGGTCGCGGCACTGGTCGGTAAAACTTCATCCGACATCAGCGTCGAATCACCCTTGAATGCTGGGGTCATTCAAGACACCGAGTTGGCGAAGATCTTGTTGCAAATTCTCACAGAAAAGTTTTTGCCGTGGTCGCGGCATCTGCCATTTTCGCACTCTGGCAAAGGAATCTTGATCTCTGCGCCGTGTGAAATCACCGAGTATGAGCGCAATGCTTTTTATGAAGCTGCGCGCAGTTTGGGCTTTGCCCGCGTTGGACTTATCGATGAACCTTTGTCGGCCGCTTTGGGGGCCGGTTTGGAGCTTTTCAAGCCATCAGGACAAATGTTGGTTGACCTCGGAAGTGGAATCACGGAGGCAGTTGTTATTGGTTCCGGTGGTGTCGTTCAATCAGGATCTTTTCGCCAGGGCGGCAATGATGTTGATGCTGCAATTGTCCAGTATCTGATTGATCAGCACCAGTTTGAAATTCCACGCGGGCTGGCGAAAGAAATCAAAGAGCGCTTTTGTGGCGCGGGAAGCAAATTCGATCCCGAACCGGTGCAAATTTCCGGCAAGTGCGTTCATGAAAAGCTTCCCAGAAAAAAGATGATTCACGCGGCCGAATTTTCGGAATGCATTCAAGAATACGTTTCGCGTGTACAAACATTGATCTTGTCAGTGCTTGAAAAATCCGAGCCCGAGCTTGTCAGTGACATCATGGAGTCGGGTATCTGGTTGTCGGGCGGGGGAGCCCTGTTGCAGGGATTGCCCGAGGCGTTGACACAAAGGCTCCAGATTCCGGTCCGGAAAGTGGAAGACCCCTTGGGAGCCGTTATCAAGGGCAGTGGGAAGGTGGTTGCCGATCCAGAATTATCTTCTTTATGTCGCGCAATAAATTGAATTAACATCAGATTTTCTGTGTTGTTTAGGTTTTAGTTAAAAATACCGATAACTATGTCATGTTGATTCGCCAGTTGAAATTCCTGTCGGTGATGTCGCTTGTGGCTTGCGGTGGTGCCAAGCCCGGATCATCTAGTTGCACCCAGGCCGTGTCGTCCTCAAGTGGCTCATCGACCGCTCAATTTGTTCCCGCCGGTGGGTTTATCGCATTTGCAGACAGAGGATGCACCGCAACATTTTCGTTGGTTGGCTCAGATTCCAATTCAATGAAATTGAAGGCCTATACAGCAAGCCATTGCAGCCGCGACGACAAACCGGAAAATGAGAAAGTTTCCATTGCAGTTTATCTGCCGCCGAGCGGCAGCGCGGCCGGCGGGTATATCAAAAATCTACCTGTTCGCGATGAATTCTATGAACGCCGTGCCACATTTGTTGCAGACGTTCGCAAGCTGAACAACAGTCGGGCTTCCTATATTGCAGAGTCGCTTTCCAAGATTCCCTCATTTGGCAGTTGGTGGGGGTTCACTGTTCCCTCGTCGGAACCTCTTTCGCCTTCGCAAGAGAACATCAACCGGAATCTGTGTCTTTTGAAGGGCAAAACCGATGAGACGTTTTCGGCATCAGGCTATCGTCATTGTTGGAGTGTGTTCGATACGGGCATGCGCAACGTGGAGCTGCTCAGGTCGGACGTTGGTGATGCGACGTTCAATCGTTTGCGTGCTTATTTGACTAAAAAAGCTTCCGAACAAAAAGCCTTTCTGGATGCGAACGTTCAGTTGCGTCAGCAATATGAATTTTGGACGCGGCAGATCGAAGGCCGAATGGGCGCTTTTCGATTGCTCAAATATACCAAAATGGCCGTATTTTTGAATGCAGAGATGTGTGGAAAATATCTGCCTGCAGCTTCGCCAGACAACGAGGCCTGTGCAGTGAGGTCGAATTTGATTGAAGCGGCCTCGAAGTATTTGACCGAAGTCGACTACGACGGCAAAAAGAAGAATGTTTTTGAGAAGGCAAAAGAGCTGGGCTTGGGGATCGACATGGCTGTACCCGTTGCTGATTACTATGAGCCTTTCGAAATCACCGAGTTTCAGGATGACATGGAATCAAGAGCCGACAAATATTTTATTGGAAAGTTCAATCAGGACATCTCTGCATTGTCGCAAATACTTCAGGTCAAGGGAAATCTGCTGTCGGATTTTTCGAAAAATTACTTCGTGAGTTCAAACATCACCGCTGCAAATTCCAATTCCAGCAAGTTTTCTGTCGTTCCATTCGCCAGCATTTCGGAAAAGTCAGCGCCAGTCAACGCGCAAGGCCTGAGTGAATACAGCGGGATTTTGAAACTCTATTTTCAGGATGACACAAATAAACTGAAATTTTCAAAGGGCGACAGTGGCTCGATGATCACAATTGCGGGAGTCGTTCCCTTGCTGGCGCTCAACACAGTGAACGACGAACCAACATCGGGAGGCGCGTCGATTCTCGCTCTTCCGGAACCCGAATCTGAAGGTTTGCCCGGAAATCTGAGCAATCCAAATGTCTGCAGCAATTTTTAAAATGAGTGTTCTGTTTTGATTCTTGTTACAATTTGAAACCAATACCCAGGGCCGGATAAGCAGTTCTGCTGTTTATTTCGTAGTCGCCGGTGACGTGAAAGAGCATTGTCGTGCCAGAATAAAGCAGACCTCCGCCCACGAACGGGCTGCCAGCCGCAAGACCACTTCCAGAGCTGCCGGTGCCAAGGCCAAATGCCATTCCACCTTCCAGAAATCCGCGCCATGGTCCGGCGCCCGGGAACCACTTCACGTCGAAGTCACCCCAGGTTGAAACATCAGTTCCGTTGTCGTTGTTTTTGCCATAGAGTCCACCCACACCCACTTCAAATCCAAGCGAACCGGCGGACTGATACAAAAAATTCAACCCAAGGTTGGAACCTGCAGGGTTGTTGATGCCGAGCAGCATTCCCCATTGTCCCGCATGCGCTTTCTGGGTCTGCAAAAGCGAGAAACCCAGCAGAGCAGCAAGTCCAAGTTTGACGCACGATTTTTTGAAATTGATGACAGGCATGATTTGTTGACTCCTTTGGAATTAGCTCGCACGCAAGTTCTGTTGCTGCTCTCTGAAGATCGCCATCACATTCAGAAAGCTTTCCGGAAGGCGCTTTAGAGTTTCGGTTTTCAAGCTGTCAGGAACACCAAAAAAGGCCTCGGCAACAGCCCCGGCAATGGATGCTGTTGTGTCTGCGTCACCACCCAGAGAAATGGCATTGCGGATGGCGTCTTCGGTTGTGTTGGCTTCAAAAACCGAGGCAAAAGCCAGCGGCATGACAACCGGGGCACTCGAGTCGAATTCGACCTTGGGTCTCATCTCGTCGAGTGTTTCGTTGAATTGATAACCATAAGCATCGAGCAAGGTTTGCTTCAATTGTGTGATTGGG
>JBDLRR010000436.1:0-34276 GCA_039799985.1 Pseudomonadota bacterium
GCCTTTATTGTTGGGATCAGCGAGGTTGCCAAGACTACGACGATGATTGTGATGATCTTTTGGCAACAGGCGTTGTCGCATGTTCTCTTAGTGATTCCAGCATTCCTTTTGGTTCGTCTCATGGCCTTGAAGCAACTGACTCGGGAAATCACCTCCAGCCCATTTTCGAGCTCATCTTTCGATCACGCTGCCTCGGTTGTGAGGTCTGCATGGCCTGTGGGTGTTTCGGCGGCGCTTGCCGTCTTGGCATCTACTTTTGATCGATTCTTTCTCGTTCACCGGTTGTCGGCTGCGGAATTTTCGTTGGTTGCGGCAGGGACTCTTTCTTTTCCTTTGGCGGCACTTTTGGAGCAATCTGTGATGCAGCATCGTTTGCAGGAGATTGCATTTTCGCTGCAAAACAGTGAATTGAAAAAATGTGCGCAGATCATCAGGGAATGCATCGGCAAGATCGCCAAATTTGCAATTCCTTGGTCTGCGACCCTGGTGCTCTTTGCACCTGAGATTTTGTTTGTGCTGTTTGCAGAGCGATACAAAGATGCAGCCGGAGTGATGCGGATTTTTGCCTTCGCAAACATATTGAATTGTGTGCCACCCGATGCGCTGTCGCGAGCTCAAGGTTGCTCAGGACGCATTCTTGTCTTTTCGGGTGCCTCCGCTCTGCTGAGTATTTGTTTGGTTGTGGCCGGATATTCCTGGTTTGGAATTTTGGGCGCGATTGCAGGGGGAGTTTTTGCCGCAGCTGTGGGACGTGTTGGATTTTTCCTTGCGGACGTTGTGCGTAACGGGCTCAGAATTTCCTGGATCATTCCTTCGCAATCCAACCTTCTGAGTATCCTGTGCATTGTTTTGTGCCTGTTCATTTTGAAGATGATCGCGCCCATCTTCGGTTTGCCGCATTGGGCGGTCTTGAGCGCGGTTGCGCTTTTGCTGATCTCGACCGTCATTCCAAACGAGACCCTGGCCGGTTTGCTGAAGGGATCCAAGAGAGGAGCAGAAAGATGTTGAGTAGTAAGCATCCGCTTGTGATTCTCTGCTACCATGGACTCACACAGAACAGTTCAGAGCATTTGCAGGATTTTTGCTTTGTCTCGGCTGATAAATTTTCCGCTGACATGAAAAAAGTGGCCGACCTTGGTTGGAGATTTTTGGATTTGGATAGGGCGGTCGAGTTGCTCAGACTGGGCAAGCTTTCGGCTCCCTCGGTATCGCTGACTTTTGATGATGGTTTTGCCGCTTCATTGGCATTGGCCGAACCCATTCTCAAGGAACACTCTGCGCAGGCAACTGTCTTCTTGCCCACGCGTTTGTCGAGGGAAGAGTTGAATCCTTGGTTTACCCAAGTCATTGAACTGATTTCCTCAACGAAGCTTGAGGGCTTAGATTTTCTGGGTCGACACATTCCTCTTGGCTCTGACAGTCAAAAGGCCTCAGCCAACAGGAAACTGCAGAGTTTTCTGAAGAAACTGCATCCAAACGCCATATCGCAGATGCTCAACAATCTTCAGTTGGCGTTGCAGGTTGATGCAATCCCTGGGCATCGCGAGCGCCGACTTGCAAATGTTGGCGAGTGCCTGGCCGCGCGTTCTTCTGGCGTTTTCTCCTTTGGCGCCCATTCGGCTAACCATTCCATTCATTCGAAATTGACCCTGTTTGAGTTGAAAAGGGAAATTGCCGAGAGCGTCGGCTTCCTGAGGGATGTCTTTGGTGCGGGGGCATTGCATTACGCCTATCCGAATGGTCAGTCCGGCGACTTTGGTCGGCGATGTGCAAATCTATTGCGTGAGTATGGCGTTGATTCTGCGGTCACAACCATTGCCGGGTGGAATCGGCACTGCTCCGAGCCCTATGCGCTCAGAAGATTTTGCGTGGGCCCCAAAACAGATGTGGGTGAGCTTCTGAGCTCTAGAAAATGGAATCTTGTGAGCCGATTCCTATGAATAGACCTGCAAGAATCCTCGTTACAGACGGTGACACGCTGGCCGCCTTGGCGTGTGTCCGAGACTTGGGACGCGCAGGGTATGTTGTTTTTGCTTGTGGGGTTGAAGTCAGTCCACCTGCATCGGCGAGTCGGTATGTGAAAAGCTACCGTGCGATTGTGAATTCGTGGTTGAACCCTCAACAAGCCATTTCCGAGGTCATCTCTTTTGCGTTGAGTGTGGGCGCAGATGCGATACTGCCCGTGAGCGAGTCGACCATTGCCGCTGTCATGAGATGGCGTTCTGAATTACCAACTTCAATTCAACTTCTTTGCGCCGGTGAGGGAGTTCTTTTTTATGGATTGAGCAAGATCGAATCTTTCCATCGTGCCAGGAAACTGGGTCTGCGGGTGGCTGATGGTGTTGTGATTGGTAAGAGCGATCCGGTACCCACGCGTGCCTTTTGTGAAGGCGCACAGATCGTTCGTACCGACAATCATTGGGATTGTGAACGCTACTGCAAAGGGCGGAACTGGGTTGTCCGATCGCAACAGGAATTGCATGCGCTGCATGAAGAATTGCAGGGCTCTGGCCTTTCTTATTTGTTGCAAAAGTACGTCGCTGGAATAGGTTGCGGTGCATTCTTTTTGATGGTGGATGGCGACGTTCGTCTTTGGCACACACACGAAAGATTGGCCGAGATCCCATGGAGCGGTGGCGTGAGTGCACGCAAGCGATTGGCATTCGACCCTGAGATTCGCCGAGCAGCTGAGCATTTCTTTGCTGGATTGAATCACACTGGAATCGCGATGATTGAGTTCCGCAGGACTTCCCCTCTTGAGGAGGATGTTCAAGGTGCAGGTGATATTCTTTTTGTTGAATTGAATGCCCGGCCCTGGGGATCTTTGGCCCTTGCGAGTCACGCTGGTTTTGCTTTCGTCTCTCAGTGGGCAAAGCTGGCTGGACTTCAACCGTTCAGTTCTCATCTTAGTTCTTATGCGCGCAATGTGGCGCATCCGAGTCAGTCGGCCGGATTGGTGGACTTCAATGCGGTCTTTGGCAAGCATCTCTATTGCACCAATATCTACCCTGGCGAGGTTCAGCACCTTTCATCGGTGATAAGATCGCTGGTCAATGGCGAGCTGACGTTTCAGCGCGCCGCGCGCTTTTTAATAGCCACCTGGACCACCTTGATTCATCCTGCCATGCGCTTTGATTTCTTTGCCTCGGACGACGTGCGTCCTTGCCTTAGGCAATGGATGCGCTTTGCCGAAGTGACTGCAGTGGCATTTTGGAGTCGGGTGGTGGATCGCGCGTCGGAATGCGCAACATCGCTTTTGACTCTGATACGTGGAACAAGCGGGTTACGAGAACTTCAAATCGTTCACCCACGCAAGGCGCAGTTACTTTTCGTGTGTTTGGGCAATCGCTGCAGAAGTCCATTTGCAGAAATGTATTTGCGCGACAAACTGCGGGGGTCAAAATTCTCGACACTATCGCGCGGTCTTCAGGTGGAAGACAAACGCGTGCCCAAGAGATTTCATTCGCTGTTTCGCATTCACGGTTTTGCGCCCGAAGATCATCGGGCACAACAACTTTCCGAACATGATTTGGACAACGCTGATATTGTGGTGCTGATGGAGAAGTCGCATTTGCTTCGAGTCGTTCGGACCTTTGGGCTGAAGCAATTAAAAAAATGCGTTCTCGTTGCAGAATTTACGCAATCGCTGAGCAGCGAAGATATTCGCGACCCTTTCTTGCTGCCCCCCGGTGCTGCAGTCAGGGAATTTGAGCAGCTCAGGTTGTGCTGTGATGCATTTTTGGAGTGGATGAGACCTTTTCGCATTTCTCAATCAGTTCATCCAGTCGCTGCGCACTCGCAGCCCGATCGAATTGACTCTGAACCGCGCGAAATCCCATCATTCCGCGAATAAAACACTCCTCAGGCGTGACGTTCGAGATCACCCGGATCCACTCATGTTCGTTATCGCAAATATAGAGTCCTTCCTTTGGAAGGCCTGATATTCCCAAGGGTGTGCCAATGCAGGGCACACCTCTTGAAAGCGCCTCGAGAGCTTTGACGCGCATCCCGCCGCCCGACTGAATGGGAACAATCAGGAGGTCAGCCTTGTTTAAAACCAGCGAGAGATCTTGGGTAAAACCAAAGACATTGATGTTGTTGATCTGGACAGTGTCGATTCGCTCTGTTCCTTTTCCAACCAGCGTCAGGCGAGCGTCTGGTCTGATCGTTGTGACGCTCTTCCAGATGTTTTTCAAAAACCATTCAATTGCTTGCTTGTTTGGCCACCAGTCGAGACCTCCAATCCACAAAAGTGAGATGCCTCTGTCATCGTTCTTTTCTCTTTGTGCATTCCTCCAACGTGCAGTCTGCCAGGCCGCGGTGTCACCAGGGATGCCCACGGAGATGGGAACCAATTGTGTCTGAGCAGATTGGCTCACATTGCTTTTGAACCATGCTTCATCGTCGGCTTGCACGAATGCAATGCCGGACGAATACGTCATGCATGCACGTTCAAAGGCCTCCATTTTGTTGATTTGCCATTGAAAGACATGCCCGAAAGGCCACGGCAGTGCTCGCCCAAATCCACGCCAGATGGATGCTTCGATGTTGTGGGCTCGGTAGATGTTTATTCTTTTTGAATCGTTTGGATTTTGATCGGGTGCAATGACCATCGGGTGAAGTCCATCCCAAATGATGGTGGTGAATGGATGCCTCGACAAAAATTGACTCAATCTTGCTTTGAATCTTCTGGCCGTGAAGGGAATGACACTCAGCGGTATTTTGTGCCTCAGGCACTGCAGGCCGAGGCTGATGAGCAGGCGTGTCCATTTGTTTCTGAGCAGCAGCGGCCATTGGAGAACAAAAATGGAGTCGACTCCCAGTTGGCGCTGGGCTTCGGGTGGAACAACTTCAACAGTTTCATTTGACCAGCAAATGAGTTGAATGCGATGACCCCGGTCGGCCATGGCACGCATGAGTTCACAATTGGCGTAGCTCGCCCCGCAGCGTGGCGGCCATGGAAGACGCGGAACGATCCACAAAAGATCTTTTGGGGTCTTGCTGCTCATGGTTTTGATTCCCTGATGTTGGAGAACTTGAATTGAAGGTCTGCGAGTGCAAAGAGAATCCAGGGGAACATCAGCCAAGAGTGGGAAAGAAAGAGAATCGTGAACGAATAGCCTGCAAACGACAACAGGAGTGAAGGCTGTATTTTTCGCAGTGCCCAGCATGATTTTGCGATGTGAAGATGAATGAGCGTAAACAGAAAGAGTCCGACGAGGCCCGTTTCTGCAAGCACGAGCACCCAGCTTGAATGTGCGGTTCGCAAGCCCCACTCGTGCAGTATCAAGGGAGAAAAGCGCTCGAACTCATAGGGATACCGGCCAAAGCCTTGTCCCCAAATGGGGCTGTTGAATGTCATATAGAGCCCGGTCACATAATAGTTCATCCGGCTTTCAGTTGATGCATCAAGGTCTTCCGAATTTCTTCCAAGCAATTGGTTTGCGAAAGAGCCCAGGACTCCCACAATCATTGCCAGAATGAATGTCATCCTTCCGGGTCGCTTTGAGCGTGCCACAAACAGCAGTCCGCATTGGGCAACCGCAGCCATCAGTGCGCCCCGACTTTGTGACGCCAGAAGGGTTTTGAGCAAAAAAAAACGATTGTGGCTGTTGCTGTGCGCTTGGCAATTGAAATCTTTGGATCAAGAAGAGTGGGCCACAGAAAACCAAGAGGAATCATGATGACTGCTGCGATGTCGTTTGAATTGCCGAGTGAACCCACGGCCTCCAGCCTCCGATCCTGCGACTGTTCCCAATTCCTTTGCAGGAGTTCAAATGGTGCTGTTTGATCGAGCCCGTGGAATCGCCACAAACTGAACAGTGCAAGAGTCGTGACTCCAACGACAAAGGCCAATTGCAGGCGTTCAACATCGGCTACCGAGCTCACCGTCAGGTGGAGAATCACGACCAGCGTGATGGCGCGAAAGAGAGTGTCGATGAAGTACTGTTGGCTGCCGGCGCTGTCGCGCGATACAAGAGTGGTGAACAAACACCAAGTTGCGAAAATGAGCGTCAATCCGATTCCGCGCGAGATTTTTGTGGCATCAAAAATCTGCAAGGGCTGTTGGGCTGTTGCTTTGAGCCAAGCCACCAACCATAGCCAAATGCATTGGCGAGGCACCTGCGCCCACCAGTCGTTGGCCGGCAGCACCTCCCAGGGTCGACAAATATAAAGGATGAGCGTTAAACCCATCGCCTCGCGTACTGATCGGAGCGAGGAAAAGAGAGACATGGAGCTTGCTGCACAGAGAACGAAACCATTCAGGCCGAAGACTGTTGCTGCAAAAAAAGCGACCATAACCGAAACGAGTCCCGAGGCCCAATTCCAGACGATTTCAGAATTCTTGTCAGGTAAGGGTTTGAGCAGGCACCAAATGAGCAGGCCAATCCCAAGCCACATCACATAGTGCGCAGCGTCCGGGAATATTTTGAGTGCAAACTGTTCTTCTTGCCACACTCAGGAGTCCTCCCGGTCGCTCGTGTTTTTCTTCCGTTCAGCGATTGCGCTTCGAAAGCGCTTCCAAGATTCCTTCAGCTGGGGGAACAGAGCATGAATGTCAGAAGCCACGCTGCAGCAAGCAGACACTGCCGCCGCCACAACAGTGGACGTGATTGCAGCCGAGACAAGCAGGAGTTTCTTTTTGGGCTCCACTGGCCAAAGAGGATGGTCTGGTTCCTTGACGAGCTTGATGTGTGAAATGGAACCCTTTTCTTCCATGCGAATCGCGACCTGCAGGAGGGCCTGCCGTGTGATGAGAATGCCCCGCAGGGAGGCCCAGTTCTCAAGGTGCCCTTTGGCAAGAGGGCCCGTGTTGTTCATTTGCTTTGCACCGCGCAAATTCTGCAATTGAGCCCTGAGCCTTATCAGTCGCGGATGTTCTGCAGTGTAGAGTGACTCGAGTTTGTGAATCTCATTTTCAATTTTGAGACGTGCCGCATCCCACTGCACAGCAACGTTTTTGTCTTGTTCGCCAATGGTGAGTTCATTGAGTTGTTGTGTGATGGATTCATAAACGGCCTGCATGCGGATGAGTCGTTCGCTGCGAAGATTTTGCTCGAGCTGTTCGACCACATCCCAGGCTATTTTCTCGGCATCGTCTGGCGAACGCTGAATAACAACGAGTTGGTATGTTGTTCTGCTCAATGGCACGAAGCGAATGTCTTTGCGCAGACCTTGTACGAGCCACTCGTGATTTGCCGCATCTGACCCCAGATATTTTTCTGCCGTCTCAAAAAGAAAATCATCCGACAGCACTCCCAGGAGAATTGCTTCCTTTTCTGCCCGAATTTCATTTGGGTCATACATTTCGCTGTAGAACTCGCTGCTGGCCGGAACTTTTGAGAAATCGGAATGGAAGTTGAACAGGGCAGTGGATTGGTATCGCTTTGGAAGTTTGCGAATCACGAATGCCGTGATTGCAAAAATCAAAAGAAAAACAGACAGGAATATTTTCTTTCTGTGCCTGATCGTCTCCCAGAAGATGTGGGTTGCAAGAAGAAAGAGGTTCATTCCGCTCACCGTCGGGCAAGCAGGATGAGGAACATGGTGTTGACGATGGCAAGAACAGAACTGCTCCACCTGAGGCTTTTGTCGAACACACCTTCTTTTTGACTGGGCACGAGGATGATGTCACCGGGTTCTATTTTGTGGGATTTGTCGTCCCAGGTGGTCTCGATTTTTTCGCTCTTCATATGGCGATAAATAAAGACCGAATCAAAGCTGGCCTGCGGGGTGGGGCCTTGAACTTCGCGCAGCACGTCGATGACTGTTTGCGATGGCTTGTATTGATACTTTCCTGGCTTTCGCACTTCGCCAAGCACGTCGAAGCTTTCGTTTGCCTTGAGCTCAGATGCTGTCTCGACAACAACCGACTCGCCCCCGCGCCATTGAAAAGGCTGCGACCAAACCTTGGATGTCGCGGAAGCAACAAGGTCCATTCCGTACGGAGACAGCAGGCGGATGATCGTCTTCTCCTCAACAAGCAGACCTTCCTTCGCCATCAGAGAAGCAATCGATACCCGCTCTGCAGCACGAATTTCTTTAGGAGCTTCTCCGCGTTTTCCAATGCGAATGGCGAGCTGACGCGGACTTTTTTCCTGAATCGAGAGCTCCAGCTTTTTTTTGAAAAAACGAGCGAGGCAAAGACGAAGTTCTTCAAGAGCATCATCCGGTAATAGCCCTGCAAGACGCATTTTTCCACACAATGGAACAGCGGCGTCGCCGTTCCAATCGAGTTCGATGGTCACGTTCATGCTTTGTTCATTTGCGGAAGAGAGTCTGATAACACTTCCGGGCGCCAATGTCTGGGCTGCTCCATTGGCAAGAAGCGTCGTTTCAATGCCAGCACAGACCATGAGAGACATGATTAAGTAAAAGAGCCTCATCGGTCTGCTCCCAGCAATCCGTTGTAGTGGGTCAAGAGTTCGTTGCGCCAACGATTGCCCGAGAAATGAGTGGTGACCCTTTCTTGCAGATGTTCGGCCGTACGGCGGACAAGCTCTTTGCTGGAAACAAAATCGCGAAGCTTCTGGGCAATCGAATCGTCGGATTCCGCAAGGTGAAACAGCCTACCGCCTTCCGGACCACAGACTTCAGGAATTCCACCCACAGCAGAAGAGAACACCGGTGTGCAGCGCCATCCTGCTTCAAGCAAGGTGATGGGCATTGCCTCGCCGGTTGAAAACATCAGGAGGCAGTCGTAGGAATCAAATTCCCTCCAGGCTTCCTGAAGATAACCTCGAAAGAATACTTTTCGATGGAGCCCAGCGGAGTGGACCGAATTTTGAAGTTCATCAAAGAGTGCACCGTTACCGAAGATGTCAAGACTCCATTGACCTTCAAAAAGTGAATTGAATTTCTGGAGCACCGCCAGCGCACGAGCATGGTTTTTCTCGGGAGAAAGACGCGCCACCATCAGCAGTTTCAATTTTTCGGCCTTTGCTAGAGCTCTACGTTCGGACCATTTCAACAGGGGCCGTTCGATGCCATTGCGGTGCAGACGCAAGATTGAAGCTCGAAAACCACGAGATGTTAGGAGGTCGTATTCGCTTTCACTCACACAGAGAAACAGGTCTACGCAATGGCTCGCCAGTGAAACAAAAAGACGCTCGTACATCCGGGAAATTCGGTTGGGTCTTGCCATGGCACCATGATGAGTCGCCACAAAATGTAATTTGCGTCGCTTTGCAAGAAAGCTTGCCAACCAGACATAAATGCTGGCTTTGACGTCGTGTGTGTGAACAATGGCCCCATCCGGCAGTGTCTCGAGTGTGCGGGCCAAATTGAGAATTGCCGAAACGTCGAATCTTGATGAAATTTCAAACGACAAAACAGGAACCTTCAACGTCGCACAGAGCCGCGCGAGCGGGTCGAAGCCTGGCTTCATGCGTTTCTCCGAGAGATTCCATACGACGGTGTTGCAGGGAAAATTGACCAACTCGGGTAGTACGAGCATCTCGGGGCCACTGACAGTTCCGCAATTGAGCACATGAACGACCTGCATGTTCTGCTCCGTGTGGGTGACTTTTCACTGCACTTTTTTGATTCGATTGACTGCAAACGAGACAATTTCAAACAGGCATTTGCGGGCGGTCTCGATAATGATCGATGCAACAAGCAGACCCCGCTTTGAACGCATGAAAAAGATGTCGTGCGCAACTTTTGTTTTGGATTCTTCAATGCTCGACGCATAGCCAGATCTGAGTTGCGCCCAGCCTGTGAGTCCTGGCCGCACGCGAGTTCGAATGTTGAAGTGCGGGATATGATTTTTGAGCCAATCGTGGAATTCGGGCCGCTCGGGTCGCGGACCCACAAAACACAAGTGTCCGCAAAGAATGTTCCACAGCTGAGGAAGTTCATCGAGATGCGTTTTTCGAAGAAACTTTCCAAGTGGAAAGAGCCTTGGGTCTTTGTCTCCATTGCTCCATTGCGGTCCATTTGCCTCGGCATTGAGGTGCATCGTTCTGAATTTGACAAGCTCGAATTGCTTTCCGTGGTGTCCTACCCGCCTTTGCCTGAAAAGTGCTGGTCCCGGACTGCTGATTCGAATGCTGACCCACAGAGCCGCCATCAGCGGCGAGAGCGTGATGAGAAGACTGAGAGCTGTGAGTCTTCGGGCAAGGCATTTGGTTTTGTCCCAAATGAGTTCTGCAAGTGAGTGGTCTTGCCAATGGACCCATTCCAAGACATCCGAGAAGCACCTGATATTGGCTACGCCTTTTTGGATGCCCTCATACATCCCGAGTGTGCACCACTGCGCCCCGCGCGAAAGTGCTTCATTGATGAAGTCTTCCTGGGAACGATTGAGGTTCAATTGAGGGTCGAGAACAACAAGAGCTTTTTTTGAGCCAGGCAAAACATTCACAACTTCCTCTGTGCACTCAATGGGAATCACCTGGGTGTGATTGCGTCCGGCTGTTTGTGAATTTCTGACAACGTTCGCAAACCCTTGGGCATCGGCTGCGACAATGATGATTTTTTTTTGACGAAGCGAGCGAAGATTCATCGGGACCTCCGCTGGGCAATGAGCCAACAGAGTGTTGGCAACAGCAACGATACAAGAACGACAACCCAGAGCGAGATTGTTTTTTGATTTTGAGCAAAGGTGGTGTGGCTTCCAAGTGTATAAATGACCACGCACTGCATCGAGTAGAAAAGCAGGCTTCTTTTCCCGATCGTTGCAACGATGTTTGGCATGCGCGGAAATTTTTGTTCGCCCAAGAGCAGGCAAAAACAGACTGTGTTGGTTGCAAATAAAGGTCCAAATTTTTGAGTTTGTAGAAACGGGTCGACTTCGGCTTTGCTCAGGGTGTGCTTCGATATCAAAAGCGCAGCAGCAATGATTATGATAATCAATCGTAGACTGCTCTTTCGGAAATACCCAATAACAGCCTGTGCATCCTTGCGTTGACTCAGTGCGCAGCCCACAAACAAGAGCTGCCATCCTGTCCATGCATGCCACGAAGGTGCACTGAACAATTGAGATTGAACGTCGAAGTAGCCGGCTTGAGAAAGCAGCCAAACACAGGCACTGACAAGTGCGATGCAAAGAGAGGAACTGCGGATTTTGGGCAAGCTCCAAAGAATTGTTGCATAAACACCCAACCAGGCGTGCAGCCAAATGACGTCCAAAAGCCAGGGGAGCTGGAAACCTGAAATTGCCATCAGAACTGTTGATGGTGCATTCCAAATCAGGTGTCGTTGCCAAGCCGCGGGTTCAAGAAGAGACGCTTTATTTGCAAGAACGAAAATGGCTGTGGCGCAACCCACCCAGGCAAAGAGTTTGATTGCTCTTTTAAAATTCCAGTTTAAAAGTTGTTGGGGTGTTTGATTTTCTGCCCGGCGTCCCCACTGGATTCCCGCAATGGCAAAAAATACAGAGGCAAACGACACCCATCCAATACTTTGATATGTGAAGTTCAAGGCGAACGAGAGGTTGCTGCAAGGCCAAAGCAAGAGATGATTGAATGTGAGGCCCAGCAGGCTTAGTCCTTTCCACACGTCGGTTTGTTTGGTCGGCTTTTCCGATGACAAGGTTGGGCTCCCTGTAAACTGTTGAGCGGACTTCCATGGCAGCTTCATTCAATCGGGATGCAGGGCGGAGTGTTGGTTTCACAATCTTTTCAGGAATCAAGACTGGGCCTCATCCGCGACATTGATTTGCGTTCTGTTTGGTTCCTGAATTATCTATTGGCGTCAGGATTGTTTTGGGGGACGACGTGGTTTCGAAGCGTTTGGAAATAATGAGAAGCGTGCATCCGGAATCGACTCTGACCTTGCGTCGCATAGACGAGCTTTTTGGCGAGGATGGAGCTCCTCTGACGATTATATTTCTGTGTCTTCCATTTCTTTTTCCAATGCCCATTCCTGGAATTTCGACGGCATTTGGCTTTGCGATCATCCTGCTGACGATTCGAATTGGCTGGCCGCGACCATTGCCACTGCCGCGGCTCGCGGATCGCATCACGCTGAGCGGCAAGACCGTTTCGATGATCGCCGAGAAGAGTCACAACTACGCTGTACGCATTGAAAAATATCTCAAGCCACGTGCGGAATATCTTGTCTCGGGACTGTCGAAGGCCCTGGCCACGGTGGCAATGATTCTGGCAGCCATTGCGCTTGCGCTGCCCATTCCTCCGGTGATTCCATTCACCAACACTCTTCCCGCGTTGGCAATCACATTTTTTTCATTGGGATTCTTGATGCGCGACGGTTTGATGGTCGTGCTTGGCCACCTGTTTCATCTGACCAGTTGGGGTTATTTCATTTCGGTCGCGAGCGTGGCTTTTTCGTTCGCCACCAAGGTGATGGAATATTTCAAGCTCTGATTGGAATGCGCGGAATCGCCTGCCGTAGACTCACTTTCCGCGAAATCAAATCCCGCTTTTGATTCGTGCCAACGCTTTGTCGCACCAAGCCTGGTTCTCGAGGTACCACTTTACGGTCGTACGCAGGTGAGCGTCGAAATCGGCAAGCGGTTTCCAGCCCAGTTCGGTTTCGATCTTTTTCGGATCGATGGCGTAGCGGAAATCATGTCCGGGGCGATCTTTCACGAAAGAAATCAGGTCTTCGTGCTTTTTCACCTTCGCCTTGTTGGGTGAAAGTTCGTCCATCAGTGCACAGATCTTGCGGATGATGGTGAGGTTGGGAACGTCATTGTGGCAGCCGATGTTCCAGGTGCTGCCGGGCGTTGCTTTTTCCACCACGGTAACCAGTGCGCGTGCGTGATCGTCGACGAACAACCAGTCGCGCACATTTTTGCCTTCGCCATAAACAGGAATCGGTTTGCCGTTCAGGCACGAAAGAATCACCACCGGAATGAGTTTTTCGGGGGCTTGCCACGGACCATAGTTGTTGGAGCAGTTGGTCACCAACACCGGCAATCCAAACGTCTCATGCCATGCACGCACGAGGTGATCGGAAGATGCCTTGCTCGCGGAGTAAGGCGAGTTTGGTTGATATGGCGAGGTCTCGGTGAAGTATCCGGTGTCGCCCAGTGTTCCAAACACTTCGTCGGTTGAAATGTGATGAAAGCGGAAGCTGCGCTTGTCGCCTTCCGAAAGGCCGTTCCAATATTCGCGCGCGCCTTCGAGCATGTTGTAGGTGCCAACGATGTTGCTTTGCACAAAGGCGCCAGGACCTGAAATTGAACGGTCGACGTGGCTTTCGGCGGCAAGATGCATCACCGCTGCCGGACGATGTGCGGAAAACGCTTTGCGCAGTGCAGCGAGGTCACAAATGTCTGTTTGCAGAAGGGTGTAGCGCGAACTGTTTTGTGCGCTGCCAACCGATTCGGGAGATGCTGCGTAGGTGAGCTTGTCGACGTTGACGATGTTGTAATCGCTGCTGGCCATGAGGTGGCGCACCACGGCTGAGCCAATAAAGCCTGCTCCGCCGGTCACAAGAATGGTCTTGTTCATAGTCTCTCCACGGGTTTTCCACATGTTTTCCACACACAATCGTGACTTGTTGCGTACCACATGGCAGAGTTTGCTCCAAGTTTGGGGCTTTGCAGACCCTGCGGAGGACAGGCATGAAACGGATTTTGGTCGTGGGACGCAACGGACAAGTGGCAAACGAATTGGCTCAAACCCTGCCGACATTGGGTCAGGTGTTGTGCGCCGGGCGTGAACTTGCGGATGCCACCAACCCTGCCAAAATTCGCGCACTTGTTGATGATTTTCGCCCGGATTTGCTGATCAATGCCTCGGCCTACACGGCTGTCGACAAGGCTGAAAGCGAGCCGGATGCGGCAAAGTCGTTGAACGTGGATGCGGTTGCGCTGCTTGCAGAACTGAGTAAAAAATCAGCAATCCCGTTGGTTCATTATTCAACCGACTATGTTTTCGATGGCAGTGGAAGTGCTCCCTGGAAAGAGACCGATCCCACCGGACCACAAGGCGTCTATGCCCGCACAAAACTTGAGGGCGAAGAGGCAATTCGCAACAGCGACTGTGCCCATTTTATTTTTCGCACCGCCTGGGTTTACGGACATTTTGGAGCCAACTTCTACAAGACCATGCGCAGGTTGGCGCGTGAAAGAGAGGAACTCAAAGTGGTGAAAGACCAGCTGGGTTCACCGACCTGGAGCCGAATGATTGCTTTGGCAACATCACAGATTGTTGCTCAGGGGCTTGCCGGCAAAGAGGGATCGCTGATGGAGTTCGTGGGTTCCCGCAGTGGTGTTTATCACATGAGCGCAGCGGGTTCGTGTTCGTGGTTCGACTTCGCACGTGAAATTGTTGCAACTGATCCCCGCAAAGATGAAATCAAATGCAAACAAGTCACGGCTATTTCAACGGCTGAATATCCAACTCCGGCCAAGCGTCCTGCCAATTCGATTCTCTCCAATGACAAGTGTGCGACCACTTTCGGTGTGCGTCTTCCCGACTGGAAAGACCAGTTGGAGATGGTGCAAAGAGGAATCGTTTTTTAACTTGTTTCTGGGGATCATTTCTTGGTTGAAGGTTTCGACATAACAATAGTCTAAATTTTCAGAACTCTTTACCCCTATCTATTTGTTTTTCATATATTATTTCCAATTTTATTAAATATTTGCCGCTGGAATTCCGACTCAAGGAGGGATGTGCCGGGAGTCGCAATGGTTATTGCGTACCTCGGGGAGGGTTTCACTTGATTCCAAAATTTTCAGGACAAATTCTTTGTTGTGTGGTTGGGCTTGCGTTCATTATGGCATGCAGACCAACTCTCAAAGAAGTTGCTGAAAGTTCGGCAGAATCTGTGCTCTCTGCAAATGCCGCAGCAAAATTGCGCAGCTCCAAGATTTCTGTTTGTTGGGAATTTGCTTCGGAACAGACCCACGAGTTCAGGTCCACACTGCAATCGACTGTCAGCAAAGCATTTGAGAGAACAGAAATTCGACTGTCAGGTTGGGAGCAATGTCCTGAGTCTGGGGAAAGTCCTGACTTTCGACTTTTCATCTATGATGATTCAGCCAGTGCAGTGGATCCCGAGTTTTCTGAACTGAAGGCTTTGGTGGCAGCGGCCAACAAGAATCGGGGTGGATACCCTGGGCATCCGCACATCAATCTGGGTGCAGCCAAGTCAGTGAATGCTCTTTTCGGAAAAAAGGGTGCCATCATACTGAGCGTCGAGGGACAGGATGCGAGTCCGTACTTCAGTGACGTTCGTAACAAGCTCGGCTCGAAAGGAAAACTCAATCTGATGGTTTCCGCGAGTTTGCATGTGATTGGCCATGCCATCGGATTGCCGCATGAAGATTCTTCTGCAAACAGCAAATGCATTCCATTCGATGAATATCCGACGTCAACCGACAAACAAGCATCTTCTCTTAATTCCGGGTCGTTTATGCAAAGCTGCTTTTATCGCAACCACGATTTCGACAAGGGAGTGCTTTTTCCCAATCAGAATGACGTCGACAACATCAAAAAATTGTTCTCTGCATCGCCTGTCGCAAATTGATTCCTGGTCGAAATTTTCAAATTGAAAAAGGCCTTTGGCAGTCAATGACCCTTTGTCTTTTTTCAAGTACAGTATGGCAATGCGCACCCCATCCTTTTTCATAGAAGTGCTGTTTGTTTTTTTAAAGCTCGGCATCCGGTCCTTCGGTGGGCCGGTTGCGCACCTTGGCTATTTCCATGAAACCTTTGTGCGCGAAAAACGGTGGATTTCGGAATCGGATTTTGCCGACACCGTTGCGCTGTGTCAGGTACTTCCGGGGCCGACAAGTAGTCAGGTGGGAATGGTGATTGGCTCGACCCGGGCAGGCGTCTGGGGCGCAGTTGCTGCGTGGATGGGTTTTACGCTGCCTTCTGCTGTCATCATGTTCACAGTCGGATTTGCAACGATGTCTTTCGCCTCAGCGCTTCCTATTGGACTGTTGCAAGGTCTGAAGCTGGCTGCTTTGGCGGTTGTTGCGCATGCGCTGCTTTCGATGTTTGTGTCGCTGTGTCCCGATGGCCTTCCAAAATGGTTGGCCGCGGTGGTGGCTCTTTCTCTTGTTGCTTTCAAATTCCCATTCGCGCAGATCTCAATGATGATTCTCGGGGCGATTCTTGGACTTTGCTTTTTACGCAAATTGCCGGAGCCTCCCGAGGTCCTCCAGGATGCACGTTTGATAAACTTTGAGCCGCGTCGGAGTTTTTTGTTCCTTGTTGCGTTTCTTGTTTTGTTGTTTGGTTTGCCGATTGTTGCAAACAATCATCACATTCCGTTTTTGGCCCTTTTTGAGAAATGTTTCCGCTCTGGCGCGCTTGTGTTTGGTGGGGGGCACGTGGTCTTGCCTCTGCTGGAAGATGAATTTGTTGGCAGCCAGATCGTGAGCAAAGAAACCTTTTTGGCTGGGTACGGAACAGCCCAGGCTCTGCCCGGTCCGCTTTTTTCTTTCGCAGCGTTTTTGGGTGCGGCCAGCATGCCTTCGGGCTTGGGCGTCGTGACCTCAGGAATTGCTTCTTCCGTGGCTCTTTTGGGTATTTTCATGCCCTCTTTTTTGCTGCTGCCGGGGGTTGTTCCGCTTTGGAGTTCAATCAGGAAGTTTCCTTCAGTCGGCCGTGCACTTGCGGGAGTCAACGCCGCTGTAGTCGGATTGCTGGCATCTGTTTTGGTGGAATCAGCAATGCCGGTTGTTGGATTGAATCCGGCGTCCATAACTTTGGTTACAGTCAATTTTGCTCTTTTGAAATGGGCTCGCTGGCCCTCGTGGGCAGTGGTTTTGCTGAGCGCTGTACTTGCATCGCTGGGAGTTGGACTGTGGGGAAAATTCTGAAATTCAACTTGCCTTCAGCAACGCAACTCCGCCAATAATAAGTGCTGCTCCGGCCCATCGTGTCAGTGATTGGGGATCGCCAAACACAAAAATTCCCACAAGGAATGCCCCCACCGCACCAATGCCCGTCCAGACGGCGTAGGCTGTTCCCATGGGTATTGTCTTTTGTGCGAGCCAAAGAAGCCATCCACTTGCACATAGGCAGAAAACAGAAAATGCAATTGCTGCAATCCTGTGTTGACCATTTTGGGCCAACTTCATGCCCACGGGCCAGCCCACTTCAAAAAAACCTGCCATCAGCAAATACAACCAGTCCATCAGTGCGTTGCCTCTATCTGAGAAGGCATTAATTTTGCGATGCCATCAATGGCGGCAATGAACATCCCGTAGTTGAATTCGTCGCTGGCACCATTGTGGACTCCCACAATGCGCAGCGATTCACGCGACAAGATGGCAGCGCCGCTGCTTCCGCTTTCGGAATCGCAGGAGTGGAAAAATTTCTTCAGAGCGCGTTTGGGATCGTCGTACGAGAAAACTTCGCAGTTTCCGGACCACTCCAATGGGCGCATGCGCGGAAAACTGAGCATTGTTGTTTGGGTCGGCAGATCTGTCTTTTGCAGCTCGACCGGGATGAATGCCTCTGGAGGGTTTTCAACCTTGAGGATCGCATAGTCGAGCGTGTCGTTGTAGACCCGCATTTTGACCTCAAGGCATTTTGAAGCTGTAAATTTTGAATTGCCTCCGCGATTTCCCCAAACCACGCCAAGCTGTCTGCAGCTGGTGGTGCTGCTGCGCGGGCTTTGCGAAATACAATGTCCTGCGGTCAGAATGAGGCCTGCTCCAATATGAGTGGCAGTGCAACCGACGTTGAGTTGGCCTACAGCGTCAACAAGATGGCGCATTTCCTCGGGCAGGTTGTCGGCGTTCGCGGTCACCGGCAGCAGGTCGCTTGTGCCGATGATTTTTTCTTCTCCGCGTTGAGATTTATGAGATTTAACCCCGAATGCAAGACCCGGCAAAGACGCTGCACGATCGTCAGCGCAGCCGGCCACAAGAATCAAAACCAGGGAATGCAAGACAAATGATTTTCTCATGTTGAGATTCATAAAGGAAGTTGTCGCTTGTTTCCAGTCCAGGCCGGGTAGTCTTTAACGGGTCTATGATATTCTGGGGTTCATCTGGAAACACGCGGAATCAATTCAGCCGATCCCGTTTTTGAAATTTTTCAATTCAGCGAGAGAGAAAGATGGATATGGACAACGTGGAATGCTTCAAGCAGCAGATGAAAGAGTTCGATGGCACCTTGCCTGAAATTTCAGTGTCATTTGCCTCAGCAGAAGGATTGAAAAAAGCCATTGGCATTCTGATTGCCAATGCCAATCTTGCTGCAAGTTCCATGGCTCGCGAAGGGTCGCGCAAACGGGAATTGCTTTCCGATAAATACGGTCTGCAGGAAATTATTCAGATGATTTTCTCGGGGAGGCATTTGTTGCTCAAGAAATCATATGGTCTGCCTGATTTGGGATTGGGTGTTGTTGAAGACACTCTGAGAATAGACTTCAAACCTGGCGAAGAATGGAACGATGAGCAAATCGATCGCCTTGCAGAAGTCATGCGCAAGCTGCGTGACCGCGCAGAGGCCAGTGATATTTTTCTGGATGAAATGCAGGAGCACTTCTCTGCCCCAAGTCTTTCCGGATTTCAGGAACTGGTCTGCGAATAACTGATTCAGGTCCCGCAGAATGTTTTGTAGCCGTTGAATTCTGGCCCTGGTTCGCGGCTGAATTCTGTATGCTCTGCGGAATCTTCGAATGGTGAGGCCAGAACCTTGAGCAGTCTTTCCATTGGCGCAAGATCTCCTCTTTCACCTGCAGAAAGCGCCTCTTCAACCCGATGATTGCGGGCTATCACGTTCGGATTGTGACGCCGCATCAGTTCAACAACATATTTTTCAGACTTGTGCTGTTTGTTGCGCCTCTCACTCCATTTTTGGTTCCAGGCAGCAAATTCCGCCGAGGCGAAAAGCGGGGCGTCTGGAAAGCCGGTGGAGTAGTGCGTCAGCGCGCGGAACGAATTGGTGTAGTCAGATTTGTTTTTGTAAAGCAGGCCAAGAAATTCGGTCACCAGAATTGAATCTTCTTCTTCAGAGTCAAACAGACCCAGCTTGGAGCGCATTCCGTTGAGCCATGCATCATTGTATTGGTCGGCGAAGCCTTCCAGTGCGTTTTGTGCCAATTCGACAGCTTTGTCTTCGGCATCGTCGAGGAAGGGCACCAGTGTTTCGGCAAATCGTTCCAGGTTCCACAGCGCGATGCGCGGCTGGTTGGCATATGCGTAGCGGCCTTCGCGATCGATGGAGCTGAAGACTGTTGCCGGATTGTAGGTGTCCATGAATGCGCAAGGTCCATAGTCAATGGTCTCGCCGCAAATCGACATGTTGTCGGTGTTCATGACCCCATGAATGAATCCTACATGCATCCAGCGCGCAACGAGTTGTGCTTGGCGGGAAATGACTTCCTCAAGCAAAGCAAGGGTGGGGTTCTCGCTGGCAAAGCCCTCTGGAAAATGCCGGATGAGGGTGTATTCGATGAGCGCCTGCAAGTCTTCTGGTTGTCCATGAGCGCGTGCGAATTCAAACGTACCGACGCGAATGTGACTGGATGCCACACGGGTGAGGATCGCTCCAGGCTGAATGTCTTGGCGGATGACAGAATCACCGGTGCTGACCACCGCAAGACTGCGTGTGGTGGGAATGCCCAGGCCATTCATGGCTTCGCTGATGATGTATTCGCGCAGCATGGGTTTGAGTGCTGCCCTGCCATCGCCTCGACGCGAGTAGGGTGTGGGCCCTGAGCCTTTGAGTTGAACGTCGAAGGTGTCTCCGTCTGGAGTGGTTTGTTCACCCAAGAGAATGGCACGCCCATCGCCGAGCATTGTGAACCCACCGAACTGATGCCCTGCATAGGCCTGTGCGATGGGGCTTGCACCTTCCGGCAATCTGTTGCCCGAGAAAAGTTCTGCATTTTCGTCAGACGCGAGTGTCTCGCCATTGAGTCCCAAAAACGAAGCAAGTGCTTTGTTGAGAACAACAAGCCTTGGTTTTGTGACCGGAGTGGGAGTCACGCTGGAATGAAAAATGGCAGGAAGTTCAGAATAGCTGTGCTGAAGATTCCAACCGAGAGGTGCAGATTTGTTTTGTTCGGACATTGTGTTGCCTTTTTTGTTCCTGTGGCGAAGCCGAGACACCGCTTCTTATCAAAACTTGCTGCCACACGGAAACAATCGGCAAGATCAATTGTGGCGGACCTCAAGAACCAGGTGCCTTTCGGAAAGTTGGCTGATGAGTTGGTCGAGCAAACTGCGTTGGCGGACGTCCAGATTGGCATCCCATTCATCGAGCAAAAGCACCCGGGGAGCAGAAATTTTAAGGCTTTCCAGAATGAATCTTGCTCGTTGTCCGGAACTCAGGCCACCCGCAACGGGAAAGTCGAGGGCAGAGTGCTCGGCGGGCAAATAAAATGCTTCGTACCCTAAAGATTCTTTCAGCGAGCGCAGGAGTGTCGACTTGCCCGACCCGTTGCCCCCTTCGATTCTGAATCGCCCGTGCTTTGTCTCTTGGGCCCAGACGGCCACTTTTTCGCTGCTGATTTGCTTTTCGAAACCACTCGTTTCGTCTGCTTCGCCAATTGTTGCCAGTTTCAATTCGCCAAAGTGGATGCGGCTGTCGTGATCGCTTCGAACGCTGGCCGGAACCTCAGACAAGGCAGACTTGAGTCCCTCATAGCGCTCGCGCAGTTCGTGAAAGAATCCCGACCAACTGCTCACGATGTGCAGATGATTCAAAACCATCAGCTGCCGGGGAAGGGTTGCAACAAAAAGTGCAAGCTCGGTTGAAGACGAGGCTTGGGTCACCATCCAAACATTGGCCCCCAAAACCGGAATCATCGCAGCCCATGTCGACAATAGGCTGATTGTTTCGCGCAGTGTCGTGAGCTTGAGGCGTTTTACAGCCAAATTTTCAAGACGCGAATCCAGTGTGGCACTCCATCGTGTTGTGTTGGTTGCGTTGCCAATGGTCAGGTTGTCCCAGGCCGTAAGTTGAACTGCATCAAAACCAATGCGTGCCTCACGCTGTTCGCGGGTTGCCTGTGTGAGTGGATTTTTTCCCAAACGCGTCGCTCCGCTCATGAGCGCTAGGCTCAGAAGATAGGCCGGAAGAAGTGCGGGATGAACAACAATCACCAAAGCAATGATATTAAGAAGGACGTTGAAGATTGTTTGTGTGAAATCGAAACCGGCATCACAAGATTGCGCAACAAAATCTTCACCCTCACGTTGCAAAAAAACGAATCTGCGCTCGCGCTCTTCCTTGTTTGCAAACAGAGTTGTTTTGCCTTCGATGGCTGAGCGAAGAAGTTCAAGAATTTTTCGTTGTGCCGAGTTCTTCAAATGCGCAACCTGACGCACAGCCAATACGCCCGGAATGTAGGGCAATGACAAACTTAAAAGAAAGCCAATCAACCACGGCAGAACCTGTTCTGGAGACTGTGTGTTTGCAGTCACCCGTGAAAGAAACCAGGTCGACGAGGCAACTGTTCCCTGCTGAAAAATGACGAACAACAAGGCGAACACAAGTGCGGGTGTGTAAAAAAGCGAGCGGAACATTTTTCAATCTCCAGTTTCAAATAGCCAGCGCAACACCAACGTCTGCAAATTCTTCAATGCGACGGCGTGCACGGTTCAACAAATCAAGTCCTCTTTCCGACAGCAGGCGCACCGCCTGGCGGTTCTCGTCAACAGATGCGATGGCTGCACGAATCTGCCCAATCAGGGTGAGCGAGTCGGGATGAATTCCATTCGTCATCGCAAGCTTGGAGCCCGCGCTGTGGCACTGCAGGACGGTGTTGGCCCGCAAATTCAAGACTGCGATGCCGACCATGATGCTGTGAAAGACTTTGTCGAGTGGGCGGGTGCGCTTGAGGATTGCACTTTGCGCAAAAGTCACCGGGTCGGCGAGTTTGCTGTGGTCCAGGTAATGCAGTTCCGAGAATTCGTCAAAGAACAAAATGTTGTGGGTCAGTTCGTGAACGAGGAACTCAACGACATCCCAACTGCTCCAGTGAGGCCGAAGGTTGGCCCAAATGACTCCGGGAGTTGCCGAAGATGTTCCTCCTCCGGCAATTGCGGAGCTCGAGGTGAAAAGACATGAGATTACAACGTGGAAGATCTCCGAGAGATTCGGATCGAGGGTTTTGAGAAGATCAAGTGCCACACGGAGCTGATGAAGCTTGAAAGTGCGCTCTTCGGGTGAAAAGGAATTGTTGATGGCGGCATCTTGGCCAAGGTCATTCAAGTCGCTGCTGCCAGAGAACAATCTTCTCATTTCGTTTTCGCGTTGGCTCGAAGCAATCAACACGGCATTGTCGGTGTTCCAGATCGGCAGTTCTGGCTGAAATTGCTGAGCTCGCGCCTGAATCGCCATGCGAAGGCCTTGGGTCGTGTAGCCATGTGCAGCAAGGGTTTCGGGGTCAGCAAGATTCAAAAGGGACTGGCAGATTTCAGGGTAAGAATAAAGGCCAAGCATGCGTTTCCTCGATGAGACTGAAGGTTGCGTTTAAGGCTGTTGGCGTACGGATCAGCCCATCGAGCCCATTTCGATCATGACAAAGCGGGTTGAACCAAAGTTGCGCAGTGCTGAGATGTTTTTGTCGATTGCGAGGGAGTGTTTTTGACGGGCGAAAGAAGTATTTTTGATAGCTGCGATGTTGAGGGCACGAGAAAGAGCGGTCATGGGAAACTCCTTTTTGAATGTGGATGCGATGGGCATCGAAAAGGACCAAAGCAACGGCCGTGCCAACTCGGGTGGTATGCGAAATTGTTGTGATTCCCGCGGGACAGGTGAAGAGTTGCGGTCTCAGCCAGACTGACTGGCCGAAATCTATTTCAAACGGCAGCAACGCTTGGCCGAATTTCGGCCACTGGCTGAAATTCGGCGTGTTTACGGTTAGACTTCAGGAAACTGTTTTTTTTGGAGACTACCAAGACAATGCGGATATGGCTGGACGCCGACGGCTGTCCCAATGATGTGCGGGATTGTGTTTTCAAGGCCTCATTGCGCACGCAGGTTCCTGTCGTGCTTGTGGCCGATCGCTGGGTACGGCTTCCGGCGCATCCTCATTTGCAAATGATTGTTGTCAATCAGGGCTTCAATGCGGCCGACGATTACATTGCCGACAATGCCACCCCTGACGACCTTGTGGTCACCGATGACATTCCTCTGGCGCACCGTTGCGTGACGCAGAACGTTTCGACGGTCAGCCGCCGCGGTGTAGAGTTTGATTCCGGGAACATCGGCGAGCGTTTGGCCACACGTGACTTGATGGAAGGTCTGCGTGGTGCGGGAATGGTCACCGGAGGACCTTCTTCGTATGGTGCTCTCGACAAAAAGAAATTCGCCGAAACCTTTGATCGGGTTCTGACCCGACTCTTGTTGAAGGCACGCAAAAAAGCAGAAGGTTGAGTCTGTTCTGCTGAAGGATTTGGACGATTGAGGTGCTCATGTTGGTTCGATCTGCAGGCATTCTTGCCACAATTCTTCTGCTGGGTTGCACAACCAGTCTTGGTAAAGCGAACAAGTTGCTTGAAGCAGGCCTTTTTCAAGAGGCCGGAGATGCTTATGAGCAAATCTTGAAAACAGACCCCGACAATGCGGATGCGAAAATTGGCTTGGCCAAGGCTCGTTCTGAAATATGGCGCAAGGAATTGGTCTCGATTCGATTGATGAGAATGTCGGGCAACGCCAGAGGCGCACTCGAAAGGCTGGAAGCACTGCTCGAGAAAATCGCCGTTTGGGACGTCAGTAAATTCCAGTCGGGTGAACTTGTGAGTGCAGAGGAAGAAGTCCGCAACGGGCGACGCCTGCTCACATCGATGATTCAACAAAAAATAAATGAACATCGGCCGGTCGTGGCAACCTATTACTGGAACGAGTTCGATCAAATCCGCGAAGCAAAGCAGTTTGGCTCATATTCTGTTGAATTGCTCGAAGACATCCGCAAAGAAGGGCAGCAATTGTGCCAGTCATTGCAGAACTGGAGCAGTGCCACCAGCTTTTCTTTTAATGTGGTTTCCAAGGCGGTCTGCGCGTATTACGGGGGTTCATCTGCGGGTGTTCCGCTCGATTATCAAAAGGATTTCAGATTTTCCAAGATCGTTTTTTCCGGTGGCTTGGATTTTCGCAATTTCGATGGCAACGCACAAACCCAAACAGAACTTCTGCGCAATGAAATAGAGCGGAGAATCCAGGCCGTCGGGTTGTATGCCTCAGAATCACCTTACACATTGACTCTGGCCTTGTCGGGTGACTACTCGCGCGACTACACGACGCGCTCGACCATCAAAACCCATTCTTACAAACTCAAAGTACCTTATCAGGATTACGAGAGGTACGAAGACAAGGAATACGTCACGGTTTTGCGTGATGGCCGCCAGGAAACAATGGAACGGCCCGTGCAGAAGAGCCGTCCGGTGACCAAATTCCGCATGGAACCCAGAACACATAGTTACGCCGCCCTCGACCATCGTGAAAAACTTCGCTTGAATACTGCGTTGCTCGCAAAAACTGCGGAAGAAACTTCGCTTTCGTATGCGCAGGAAAAAGAAAACACATTCGTGACCCACGACCAGAATCTTCCCGACATTGGACTCATGCCTGCGGAAGCAAAGTTTCTGGTGGTGACCGACTGGTTGTCGGTACAATATGGAAAATTTGCAGATCAGTTTATTGAGAAGCTTGCAGTTCAAACCGGAGATCGGTTTTGTCAGACTGCCAAAGGCCAAGAAGCCGCCAAAGAGAGTGCCGAGAATTTCAGCCGCTGTGCGGAACTCAATGCCAAGAACGTGGCCGCTGCGGCTTGGTTCACTGCCAATTTTGGAGTCGTTCGGACCGAGGTTTTGAAGATTCTCTCGAAGCAATCAAAGTAAAGATACAGGGCAGCGTCGCTGCCCTGTTCCAATTCAGAACCAGAATTCGCAGCCTGTTTGAGTTGTCAGCGAAGTTTTGGTTGGGCTGCCCGTGGAAGACAGGCGAGCCTTGGATTCATAAATTCCATAGGTCACCGAAGTGAAAAGTTGTGGCGTGGCCAATGCGTTTTTATTGGCGGCGTAGCGAACAATCGGTGTGATGAACGTCATGTTGGGCTTGGCAAACTCTGCGCCCACTTTGGTGGTCAGGGTGTGGTTGAGGTCAAGAGCCAAATGCAGATTGGACGTCGCATAGTAAACAGGCTGCAAACCAACTGCGACAAGTGTATTGCGCTTGGATGTTGAATTACCGTCAACAACATAGGCGTTGTCTTTGAGAGTGTATTTGGGTTGAGCGTTTTTATACTGGGTCATTTGAATGATCGCGCTGTACATGATGCCAACGTTGCTTGCGCTCCAACCTTCATAGTCGCCCGAAGTTGCAAGGCCGTAGATGGTGTCTTTGTCGGTGCCTCCCACTTGTCCGGCGGCGCTGCGTTGCTCTGCCCAAAGGAAGTTATTTCCCCACCCCTCGTCACCCCAATGAGAGAGCACTGCACCGAGTTTTCCTGTCACAACGGGCTTTGGTGTTTCATTGGATGTGACACCGGATTGGTCGGGAAGCGCGGTTGAATATTTTTCGAGCGGCGCACCGTTTTGAAAATACTGACCGGTGCGGCTCAGAATGAGAGTTGGCCGGATTGCAAGATTGCTTTGGAGGGCAATGTCATGGCGGAGGAAGAGGGAAGTGTCACGCCGCTGGGTCACAACGCTTTCGTTTCCTGAAGGAGCGTTGGCGGGATCTTTGGCCACGAGGAGTGGACTGTTCGCGAGATTCTTGAATCCGACTGCGATGGTCGTGGGTGAGCCGGCAATGGGAGTTGTGACGCCCGCTCCATAAAAAGTGGTGTCGCTGAGCGGAAATTTATCGAACAATCGCACATCTTCAAACTCAAGGCGGCGAGCACCTACCCATCCTTCGGTTTCTGAACTTAATGGCATTTGAAAGTAGGCATTGCGAAGATTGAGTCCCGCACCGTTCCAATTGTTGGTCTGATGAGCGAGATTGTCGAATTGCGCTTCAAGATTGAATTTCGCCTTTGAACCCGTATTTCCCAGAAGCTGGATGCGCAGGTAATTCAGATCGCGGACGTGACGACTGGTGGGAAGTCCAAAAGATCCGTCGCCCTGATCGCTAGACGCATCAGTCAATTTTTCGTTGGTCGAAAAGCCAAGTCTTCCATAGCTGTGAAATTCGAACGGCTGATCTTTTGCTTCAGCGCAAAGTGCTTGTCCTGCATGAACAAGTGAGATGACAGAAATGCATGCAGTGAGAGTGTGTTGCTGCTGCTTCATGGGTGTGCTCCTTGCCTTTTGATCGATCACTTTAAAAAAATCCCTGTCGAATTTTTTGGTTGCGGGAAATTGTCGTGTTAACATTTCCCTGCAACCCACCAACAAGGAGAATGGTTCATGTTGCACAAACGTTTTGTTTTCGTATCGCTTCTTGCTCCAAGCCTCTCTTTTGCTTCTACGGCTACAGATTCGCTTGCAGGTTCGACGAGCGACGTTTTCGACAATCTGACTGAGAACCCCGCTTTTGTAAACGCTGAGGGTGGCAAGAGCTACTTGCGTATCAGTAAGGCTGGCGGAGTGCAGGCAATCACGTCTGCAGGTGGCTATGGTCTTGGTATCCAGGTGAACACGCTTGAGTCCGCACTTGTTGCGCCGTTGGCTGGCAATGCCAAGGAAATCACAGACGCTGCAAAGACTCTCTCAGCTGCTGGTCTTCCGTTGAGCCTGACTCTCGGTGGCACATCGGGCGACACCAAATGGGGTGCCACTCTTCAGTATGAAAATTCCAAAGTTGAAGGCGCGACCGCAGCCACAACTTTTGATCCAAGCTTCATGAAGACTGGCTTGAATCTGGGTGTGATCATGGGCGCAACCGAAGCTTCGTTCAGCTACGGACGCGACGCATGGAAGGTTGCGACCTCGGGCAAAACCAAGACTCTCGCAGCTGAAACATCGACAAACCTTCCAGACGGCATGTCTGAGCAAAGCACAGACGCAATGGGCGTCGTGGTTCGTCACAAATTGGGCCAGTACAACTATTTCGCTGCTTTGAATCAAAGCAAGACGAAGGCGAAGTTCTGGAGCTCTGCAAGCAGCACAACGGCATCTCAAGACGAACTCAACAAGTCGATGGGATTCGATATTGGTGCAGAGCGTGAAGACAAGCTGGCCGACGGCATGATGCTTTTCAGCAAGAGCTGGTTTGGCTGGAGCAAGTCAACCGACAACGTGAGCCAGGCCAAGAAAGAGACAACTGATTTGGCTCTGAGCTCAGCTCATGGTGTTGAAGTTGCCGCTGCTTCTTGGGCGACTTTGCGCGCGGGTGTTGCTGCTTCTATCTATGGCAACAACAAGACAACCGCGACAACCTATGCTGATGCCAACCAAGGCGGAGCATCTGCTGCAAACTCGACGACCTCGACCTTTGTTTTGCGCGGAATTACCGCACCAACCATGGGCGTAGGCTTCAAGTTCGGCAACTACACCATCGACGCGACGCTCGCTCAAGATGGTACAGGCGACCTTGGCTTCTCCGACAAAGTTCTCGGCAAGGTTGAAGTCACAGGACAATTCTAATAGTCTTGAGTTCGATTCGCTGCACAGGATGTGCGGTGTGGCAGCACTCTGAAAGGAGTGCTGCTTTTTTTATGTTTTTTTATTCTTGTTATTGACTGTTGTTCACTTTCCAAGCCGCACTGTGTCGGCTAGTCTTTTTTTCATGATGATGAATCTTCTTAAAAATTCAGACTGGGCGTTTCTCTTGGACTTCGTTTCACCTTCATTCTTCAAGGTGATTCCGCCCATGGAGTTGGTTGCCAATGCCACGGCTTTGGCCAAGCGGACGCGTGAACCCAAATTGTACTCAATGGCTGTTCTCGACATGAAGAATTGTCTGACAGACGTGATGCCTGATTTACATTTGATCGAAGGCACAATGGGTCAACGCGGTGCTATTCCTTCATCGGCAGTCAGCAGTTTTAATCACTGCGATGCCGAACAGAAACGGAAGGTCGCTGAGCACATCGTCGAGATCTATTTTACGCAGATTTTGTCTGGGAAGATGGTGTTGCTGGATGTGCGATTGAGCCGATTTGCAGTGGAAGGTTCGAACTTGTACTGGAGTCCCGCACCGTTGTTGGGCTTGTTTTCAGAGAAGTTCCTTCTTTCCATGGGGAATCTTTACCGGGGATATTACGGGGGCAACCCTGAGCTGATGAAAAGTGCTCTGAAGGATGTCGGGCTGGATTGGGCCCACGACGTTTTTATTGCGCACTTTGGAGAAGGCGATCAAACCGAGGTCAGGTTTGCGCTCGCGCATTTTGTGCGCACCTTTCATGATGTGTTTGTTCGCTGCAAGGCAGAAAGAAAGTCACTCGGTGGCGAGTTCGTGCAGCTCGGTGTCTTGTTGGGGCTGATGTATGAAAGTCTTGAGAGCCTCGGCCAACCTGTGGACGTGAGGTCTGCATTTTTGAGAGCTCAGGCCTCAAATTCAATTTCTGGCAGTGGAATATAGATTCTCGAGTCTTTGAAAGAAGTCGTAGCCTTTGAGTGCAGACGTTTCTTTCGCTTGAAGGCCTTCATTCTGCAGGAATGAACCAATCAGCTCCGCAGCTTCATCCGCATCTTCTGTGGATGCATCTTTCAATTCAATTTCAAGCTCAAAGCTTGTGGGCTTGCCTTGACCCAGGACGTCGGAGTCTCGCCCCAATTGCAGCTTGAATGTTTGACCCGAAACAGTCTGGACAGGAATTTGCCAACGCTCCTTCAGGACAATTGCTGCCGGCATCAATGGGCCTTGCAAATCTGCCGTGGCTGAATCGAATGAATCGAGTTTGGGCCACGTTTGGCTATGCCAGACCTGCTGGATTTGGCTGATCTCTTCTGCGTTGATGTCTTGTTGTTGAGTTTTGTTTTGCAGGAACATCAACGACCGATCGCAACGTTCTTTGGTGAGGCTTTTTCTTGAAAATTTCACGTTGGCAGATGTTCTCTCGGCGGCGCTCCATTGAAATCCACCCGCTGAAAACATTCGTTGTTGGTTGATCCATGATTTTTGGATGACCAATTCATCTGGTCGATTTTGGATGCGAAGTTTGGCCCGGGGCTCCTCGCGACGAACGAGAAAACGGCCATTACGGAACACATCGAAGTAGTGGTCTATGCGTTTGGAGCCAGCGCTGCTTTTTTGCCAGCGTTGCAGGAGGCGATTGAAACCATTTTCTGTCAGGCCAAGATGGAGTTCCGTTTCCGTCTTCTCTGCCGATACGTCGTCACTCTTTTGAGCGGCCTCGGCTTTATGGAAAGCCGGCAGATCCACGAGCATAGCAACACTGCTCAAGGAAATAAGAAAGAGATAATAGGTGTTTGACCAAAAATCCCGCATTGACACTGGTCCGCAAAAGAGGTTTCTGCTGACGAGTCTAGCGTTTTGGATTTAAAAAATAACGGGGCAAGTGTGACATTGACGTTACGATTTGGGGCCATCCGAGTGGCTCCGGGACTCGTGGATTCTGCCGAAACCGTGTGATTTTTCCATAGTCAGCAGCCACTCTTTGGCAGCTTTTCCGCCAACATAGCCTGACAACTCGCCTGATTTGGCAACCACACGATGACACGGAACGACAATACAGAGCGGGTTGAGACCGTTGGCTTTGCCGACCGCTCGAACCGCATTCGGCCGTTTCAGTTCACGGGCCTGCTCGGAATAACTCCGGGTGGTGCCATAGGGAATCTGGAGCAGAGAATTCCAAACTGCAGTTTGAAATTCCGTTCCATGGGAGGAAATGGGAAGAGTGAAGTTTTTGCGCTCGCCAGCGAAGTATTCACCCAACTGCAAGAGAGTCACATCCAGGATGCCATTGCGGTTGAATGTGGCCTGACAGCCTTTCGGCAAAACCCTGGCCAACAAAGGCTCAAGATTTTGCTCAAAGGCGATCATCAAAAGTGATTTTTGATTGGCGAGCATATGCAGAACACCCACAGGGCTCTGCAGGGTGGTGTGCCAATATTGAGGATCAACGGAATTCAAAGGCGCTTGCATTTGCGGATGTTCAAACCCATTTCGTACTTGAGATCGAGGCCATCGATGGCAAACGAAATGGTCGCATTCTCTTTGAGTTTGTTGAGGCGAACAAAGATATCTGAGTGGTAGTTGAACATTCGCGAGCGCTCGCGGTTGCAGAAGCGCTTGTGGGGTGAACCTGGTCTTTCGTCTTCGGGGACCCGCGCAACTGGCTGAGGCATGATCAACAAAGGTTCATTGATAATCTGGTGTGCAGGAAAAACGGCCGAGGCAGTCGCCATGTTCAAATTCAAATCACCAGGATTGCTTCGCCCATTGGGCTGGCGCCGAGCAAAATTGCTCATGAAATCGAGGCGGGCTTGGATGCCTTGCGACTTTACGATCCCGTAGGTGAGAGTCTGGCTGATTTCCTCGATCCGTTTACCTTGTTCCACTTCAATGGGCAGGACAATTTGACAGGGGCTGATGCTGACGTTGGGCTTGCGTGCGTCGCGATATTCTTCACCCAGCTTTGTGAAGACAAATGAAACCATGTCGCCGTTGGCGATGAAAAATGCATTTTGGTTGGGATCACTGGAATTGCCAAAGCGGCAGCCGACGCCCTTGGATTGGAGGAGTTCAGGGTGCCAAACCGCAGATTGAGCCAATGCGTGAGGAGCGAATGTTACCGCAGCGAGTCCAACAAGTGAGGTCGACAATACGGGAGCCCAAACGGAGAAGAATTTGTTGAATTTCTGAAGCATCAAAGTGTCTCCGTGCTTGAGTCTCTGTAGACTGATGAGTAGACTGGCCACTTAGCCAATATAGAAATGTTGGCAACCACGCAAGCAAAAAATCAAAGTCGCTGAAATTCAATTAACTTATTATTTTGATTTGAAAATCAACCTGCAGCGGGAAGATTGTGCAGTTCATCAATGTGAGCTGCAGCATTGGGATGAGCCGAATTCAATTTGAGGCATTCGTTGAAAGCCCGGATGGCTTCTTCGGGTCTGTTCTGCTTTTTATAGGCCAGTCCAAGATTGTAATGAACACTCGCTTTGAGAGTTTTGTCGCTGAGATGCGACAGCGCAGCATTGTAAAGTTTCAAAGAATCCTCGAACCTGTTTTGATTGAGAGCTTGAATCCCAGCATTGTTCAGGAACGAAGCCCTCTCGGACTCGCTCAGGGGCTCCGCAAAAATATTCAGAGCTTGGTCAATCTCGGGTTCACTTAAAATGCACTGGGCGAGACTTTCCCGCGCTTCCAATGCGGCAGGATGCACCGAGAGAGCGGAAAAAAACTTTGACTTTGCTTCCTGGATTTTGCCTTGTTGCATCAGGACGTCGCCAATCAGCGTTAGTCGATCGGGATTGTGTGGACATATTTTGTTCGCAGCATCAAGAATCCGCAGTGCAGTTTCCTTGTCGCCCAATTTCATTTCTGCACGAGCGAGCAAGTTCATTGCCCGAACATTGTGTGGTTCCAGTTGAACGATTCGCAGGGCAGTATCTCTGGCCTGATCAAATTTTCCACGCCGGAAACAAAGATTTCCAAACTCCAGCTTTACAATCAAGTCGTGAGGATATGCTGTAAATGCCTCTTCCACCGCAGAATCGAATTCTTCCGACTTTCCATCGGACTGTAAAATTCTGAGACTATGAACGATAGACTGACTCGCCGAGCGGTTTTCGTCCTCTTTTTTGATGTCGAGTATGCGAAGTCCAAGATTGCTCAATGCAGACGCGAGTTGAAGGGCTTTTCTCAATCCGCAGTCAGACACCAATGACAACACAGAAAGAGTGAGTTCTGGAGCAAGCACAATTCGTTTGGTTTTTGCCGCAACCTCGTGGCGAACCAGTCTTTGATGAAAAAGATTGATTTGCGAAGCTTCAAAACTTCTAAGGTTGTGCACAACCATTTGGGGCTTGTTGTTGCCAATCAAAGACATGCATTCTGTGGGCGAGGCAGCGGGCAAAACCATGAATCCCGCGCTCTCGGACGAATGTTTCAGCTTCGCCATATCCTGTGAAACGCTCAGGATAACGACCAGCTGTTTTCCTTCCGTTTTTGATTGCATGTGGATTGGGCTCCAACAATTATCGGCTAACAAGAAGGTCATCGGAAGATTGTTGAGAGATGTTAGTTTCTTATTATTTCTCTTAAATAATACAATAATTGTAATTATTTCGGGCATTGCTTGAGAATCTTCGGGTTGTGACTTCATCTCAAGAAAATCTGCCTCTTTCCGATACGTTCAACTTTGGAGAGGCATATATGCGCCAAAAGCAAATGAAGTTCGCTGACTTTGGTTTTCGGCTCGCTCGGTGTGCCTGGATCACCACTCTTATAGCTTTGCCAGCGCATCAGGCCTGCAAACCCTCGGGCGACAATGAATCTGGAGTGCAACACGGATTCGGCAACACGATGGTTCCCCGGCAAGATTTTTTTCCTTGCAAAGAGATTCCTGCGGCCCCGGGCTACAGTGAAACGGTCCGCTACCTCAACAATCTGAAGGACGTCATCACCCGTGCGAATCCGAAAACATTTCAGGGTGACCTTGCACCAGAGAATATTTGTATTGAACTCGACACATCTGATCGTGGGGCAGGCGGAGGAGCCTATGGTGACAGTGGGCGCATCATGATCGAACGCTTGGCAGTGAAAGAAGCGGGGAGTGATGCCCAGTTGGGCGGGCTCCTTTGTCATGAGCTTGCGCATGTGTCTATGTATCACATGCGAACGTCCAGAAGTTCACGGAATGGTGAGTTCCTGAATTTTACACATGGGATTGGGCCCGATCGATATTTTCAACAACTTCAACAATACCCGAATTACAGAAGCGAAAAACAAGCGCTCGATCTCCTTAACCGACGTCTGGCCGAAGTTGAACGTGAATATGTGACCACGCAGGCGCAGTTCCCTCAGTTGGCAGAAATTGCCTTGCCGAAGGATATTCTGGAGTCAGCCAAAAAAGATGAAGTTGGGGCCAAGGCCGCCATGGACTACCTTGCAAAATGCACGACAGAGGCATGTCAAAGACTTAAAGTTTCGAACGACAAAGTCAGTGCTCTTGGAAACGAAAAAAACGAACTTCACAACAATAAAATTCCGCTACAGGAGTATCGGGTTTACCAAGTCGCAGGAGCTATTTTGCCTCCGGAAATCATGCTGACCTGGTTGGAACGCGAAGCCGATGAGGTAGGACTCGAACTTTGCGCACGTGCAGGCTTCGATACCCGCAAGCTCCTTTCTCACCGGGAACGCCGGCTTTTGGGCACAGGCTCGGACTACGCGATGCAACGATTCAACGAGTGTCGGGTTGCCATTGGTAAAGCTCTTGCGAATGTGTCGAGTGCAAAAGATCCCTATGGCCGAGTGGTCGAGATACCCATTTCGGATGCCAAATTCCCAGGTCCACATCCGGAAGAGTGCTGGCGGTTGTTCAACCTCGAACGAGAGCTTCAATTGCACGCCAAAGAGTTTCAGCCCTTTCAAAGGAATCTGACAACGGTTGTGCCCGGTGGCCTGGAGAGAGCGAAGAGTGAATTGTCTTCGACTTCGCAACGATAACTGATGTTTTCGTTTTTCACCGCTTCAAATAGGCTCCCTTCGGAGCACCCATCACGTTGCCGTCTTTGTAAATCAACTCGCCGCGCAGGAAGGTTTGTTTCACTTGCGCCGTGAGTTCCATTCCCGTGAACGGTGAATAGCCTTGAGCGGAAGGTGAGTCTTTGGGATCAATTGTCCAGGTCTTGTTGGGGTCGACGAGAACAACATCGGCATCGAAACCAAGCTTGATGTTGCCTTTTGTGGCCAGACCATAACGTTCGGCAGGAGCGCTGCACACGAGCTCGGCCATGCGGTTGAGGCTCAAGCCGCGCTTGCGACCTTCTGTGAGCAGCCCACACAACAAATATTCAGTGCCGCCAAATCCACTTTTGGCCATGAACACGTCGTTGGGATTTTGCTTGTCGGTTTTGAGTTCTTCCGAGCAGCAGGCGTGGTCGGAGCAGATCCAGTCGATGTGACCGTTTTTGACGGCTTCCCACAAGTATTCGACATCTTCGCGTGGGCGAATCGGTGGATTCACTTTGGCATAAATGCCGTTGGGAGATTCGGTGTCGAGCAGCAGGTGGCCAATGGTCACTTCGCGACGGAAATTGATGTTGGGAAAGACGACTGACATCTTGAGCGCCGCATCCACTGCTTTGCGCGACGTGAGGTGCAGAAGGTTGATGTTCACGCAGTCTGTTTCGTTGGCAAGATACGAGGCGATGAAGATAGCCAAGCCTTCGGAGTGAGGTGGCCGCGACGCACTATAGGCCGGCAAGCCCGAGAGCTTGCCTTCGTTCATGACCATTTTTGTATAGGCGGTCATGATTTCGGCTGTTTCGCAATGCAGGCTCAGCGACAGCGCATTGCGTTTGTCG
>JBDLRR010000437.1:0-5764 GCA_039799985.1 Pseudomonadota bacterium
CAGCCTTGTCCCAAAACCAGAGCAATGGCCTGACAGCTCTCTGGCAAAAATGATCAGTTTTTGGTCTGCCGCCGGTTTGAACATCCAATATATCGATGTTGAAACCAACCCGGGCGCCCTCAAAGAATATTTTTCGCAACATTTTTCCGACGCAACCAAAGACGAAATCATCATCTTTGGAACTTCGCTGCATCATCTGACAATTGCCCAATGGCAAAGCGAAGACAACCACGACCAGCCATTCCTCTCCGCCAGAAAAATTTGGTTTTTCGACACAGGAGGAACAAAAGGGAGAACCCAACACACTTCCGCACAGGCTCTACATACGATGATGAGCGGCTGGGCAAAGGCCGACTGCGAAACCATCTTTCTCTCTGAGTATGGCATGTGCGAATTGAGCTCGCAGGCCTATTCTTTAGAGGCAAACCGGACTGGCGTTTTTCACTGCGCGCCAACTCTCCGATCGGTGATTCTCGGCACCGACCTGAAAAGCCCCGTCGCGCCCGGAAAAGCGGGTTTTTTGTCGTTTGTGGATTTGGCCAACATCGACTCCTGGCCCTTCATCATCACCGAAGACGTTGCCCAGCATCTCTCCGACTCCAGTCGCGTTTTTCAACTCCTTGGACGTGCGCCGGACGCCACAGTCAAAGGCTGCAGCCTCAATGTGCGAAGTAATTTCAGATTTGACCTCAAACGGGCCGATGCCATCCCGGTGAGCGAAGACTCTTTGCAGCAGGAAACTCGCACACAGGGAATGAAAATACATTCGACAAGAGGAGTCCAATCGCGGACGTTGTTTGAAGCGCAAGAACTCATCGATGCATTGAAAGGCAGCGCATGGACAAAATGCGCCCAGGAAAACCTGCGCTCATCGCTTGAGCAATGGCGAAATCCCAGCCTGGAAGACTCGCTCACTTCAAAGTCTTCAATGAAAGGCAAATCACTCGCTGTGACCGCTTCGGCAAATATTCCTATCACGTGGCTGTTTCCGGCAGTCCATGCATGGCTTATGGGAGCTCAGGCTGTTGATATTTTCCTTCCATCGCCGCGCCAGGACGACCCTGTCAGCAGTCTTGTCCGCACACAAATCCGCGAACTCGCAAATGCTTTCAATGCCTGTACGCAAACCAATTGGGTTCGGATTCACAACCACCGACTGCCACTCGAAACCAGCGCAGCCCAAGTTCTTGTCTTTGGTCACGATGAAACAATCAAGTCTATCCAGGGGGCATTTTACAACTCCAGGGTCCAGATTCCCCTGACCGGCTTTGGACATTTTCAAAATGCAATCAGACTGACAAATGACGATACTTCCATGAGCATCGCGAAAATCACATGTCGCTGGTTCGGCCGTGGATGCCTGACTCCTCTCGTTGCAATTGTGCCCGAGAATTGGAGTTCTTCAGAAACTCGCACGTTTGTTGACGAGTGGGCTTCTTATGCTGCAATTGAAATGGCTGCTGCGCTTCCTGCAGAATGGCAGGAAGCCGAGCGTCGTCAATTCGCGTTCGCCCATAGACACAATCTTGCTGAACTCAAAGCGACAGCATTACTTCATTCCATTCCACTCAGCATTACAGAAAACGACGCCTTCGCCATCGTCGGCGTTGGTCTTGAAAAACATTCCATCGACACACCTATCAATAGCGATTTTGAAGAAAAACTTCTCGACTGGGGTGGCTGCGGTTGGCTCTCCTTTGTGAAACCTTCGCAGCTTTCGACCAAATTGGTGCAGACACCTTGCGAAAGCACTTCACCCGGATTGTGGGACCTTCATCAAGGCAAATTCTGGCGCGAATGGTTAGATCACGAGAAGCCTTCGGAAGAATGACGGAACCTTGGGAAGTTGGTATTCCTGTTTGCTCTTGAAATCCCGATAAATGCGCCGCCAAATCCACCAATGCATCTGCTCGCCGACCAGCAGGCTGGTGACCTTGTAGCTCAATGGCAGATCGGTCGCTTTCGAAGATTTCAAGCTCATCTTGACAAATGGCGACTCCGCCTGACTCTTGTCGATGGATATGTTCTCCAATTGATTTGCTATCGCAAAAATCAAAACTGCCTTCCAGACCGAAACCAGAACAGGAAAAAGTGCGACCGTGCATTCGATACTCTCAACAGCCAACAATTTCTCGCGCCCATAACAAACAGCGACGAGCTTGATGACTTCGGTGTCGACGTTGACTGTGAATTCAACCCTTTCGCCTTCTGTCGAAGAGCCATCTGGCGAAGGAAAACTCTTTTGCTGCATCGACGGAGAAATCAAGACTCGGTATTTCTCATCGATTTCCTGCAGGTGTTTGAGCGGAAAACCAGCCGCCCGAATGTCAGCAAGACTCAGCCAGAAATTGCTGTAGTAAAGCCAATCCTCGATATACCCGAGGTTGTCTGCGCCACCGCCGTCAACATACTCGCAACCAATGACGTAGCGGTTGGAATTGTCTTCGCGACGAACGTAAGCAATCCGGCAAAAAGTTCGACAATTTCCAAAAACCGGAAGAATCACATCAAACCAATGCCGTTGCTTCTCAAGTATGGGCAGCGGATGGCGTTCGATGACCAATCGCATCCCGCCAACAGAGACGTCAGTGATTTTTCCATAAATGGGATCACCAAAGCGAAGATCGTCCGACACGACCACCAATGGCGAAATACTTTCGTTCATCTGGATGCGGGAAAAACGTCGTTTGACATGTGACGGACGCACAACCTCAGCGGAACGGCTGAGAACGACACCCAGGCGAACAAAATCTCCGCCCGCGCTGCGCTCCACCCGGGTATTGGCAATTGTGCCTCGGGCCCTGAATCTTGAGCCGACAAAGTTGCACTCAAGATCCAGCGATTCACCAATCGAAAACAATGGAAGATCGGGCATCACCTTGAAGCGTAATCCCATGCCAAATGGACTGTAGTCGACACACTCCGCAGAGAGCTCGAGGTGTCCCATGATGACCTTCACATTGTGGTGTAAAGGCGTGTCGACCTGCTGACGAGCATCCTGCCGTTGATCGGATGGATGGGAAAATTCTGCCGGCTGGTCGGACGACGATGCCCCCTCCATTCTTCCTCCCGCAAGTTTATGTATACTCATTAGAACATTTCCGAATCCGGATTGTACTGCAAGGGAGATTGTCTCATGAAATTGGCGCTGGGTTTGTTCACTACCTTTTTGTTGCTTGGCTGTGCCTCCAAAAAATTCGGTGACCAGGAGGTCCAAACTCAACTTGAAACTTCAAAAAAGAAGAAGTCCGAAAAACTTGGCTTCGACAAAGACAGAAATTTGTTGATTCAGGACAAGTCAGGGGCGAATGACGAACTGATTGCACAACAACACGTCAACGAAGAATTGCAATCCAAGCTTCAACATGAGTTCCAGATGCTCAAGCGCTGCCGGGTTGAAACTGCCGACGTTCGCCTGGGTGGCAACGGTGAAATCAGTCCACTGCCTGAAATCGACGGAATCAAAAACGATCCGACATACAAAGAATCCGTTGGAATCGACGAAAGCGGCGAACTGGTCTTCCTGCGCCAGGAGAATTTCGAGGATCGCTTCAAGGCAGAAAAGCAATTCGAGAAATCTGCACGACGGCTGACGAAAGTGGTCGTCAACAATCGTGAACAATGCGAAATGCGCATGCGCAAAGCCCGTGTAGAACATGGTCTTCCGGCAGAACGAGCTTCTGCCCTGATCCGCAATGAAGGTGGGCAGGTGATTATCGTCCGCCCCGCAGAACGCAATCTGGATGACGCTTTCCAGTTTGCAAATGAAGCCAAGCAGAAATAACGACCGTTCTTATCACCTGACGTTCAAACCCGGTCCTGGCTCAAGTTGCGTTCAAACCCCTGCAACGACTGGGGAACCCCGTTGAAAGGAACGTGAGTCGTCGTTTTTTATTCAAAAAAAAAAAAAACAAATACACTAAATCGTATTCAAGAAATCGCGACGTGCGTCCGACCAAACTGGGGTGTGCACTGCCAGAACTGAAATTACAGATCCTGCAGTGATTTGCATAATCTTTGGCTATAAGTCCTCGTTATCCGGGGCGGTGTATCTGTTCAGCGACAAGTCGAAAAGGAGAAATCGAAGATGAAAATTGCAATCTCAGCCTTGGTTGTCCTTTTTTCAATCGCCGCGGAGGCTTGTCGACCATCGTCAGAATCAGAATCAGGCACAGCGTCTGCCAAGGCAGGAGTTGTTGTAAAGCAAAGCCGAGGACCCTGTGTAGCGCAGTTTGATGGCAGCACGTTCACTGTCGCTTTCAAGCAAGACTATCATGGAAACCGAGGGCGCGAACGCTGGGACGCTGAGGAGTTAACGGGCTACAGCTACGGCGACAAAAACAATCCTTCGCTCAGCATTCAATGGTGTCGTGTGCTAGATGGTCAAAAAAAATGTTCAAACCTCGACTCTGGGGATTCCATTTTTCAGACTTGGTGGAAAGATTTGACCGGACAAGGCAAAAACAAATTGGTTTTTGAGTTATTCCCGGAAAAGACTCCATACGAGATGAAGATCACGCTAGGAAGCAGTGTCCACATCCAAAAGTGTCCTCAGTGGGATGACAAAAAGTAATCGAAGATTGGAGAGGTGTTTGAGCACTCTTCATAGGTCCCGAGAGCAGTTCAATTTGAAAATGAAGCGGAGCAATTCTCAGTTCGGCGCTGGAGTCCAATCCACAAGAATGTACGTCGCATCATCGCGTTCGCTTGACCCCCGCCAAATGGACTCGAAAGTTTCCTGAATAAATTGACTCGCGAGAACAGGATTGCGCGGACGCGAGTCTTGCAAAATAGACTTCAACTTTCGTTGCGAGACTCCCTTCCCATCCGGACCGGTGTTTTCAACAAGACCGTCGGTGTACGCAAAAAGCCGTCCGTGTGAGCCAAGTTCGCGGCATTCACAAGTCACCTCTGGAAATTCCGACGATCCAAGTCTGCGTCCGGACGACGGCAAAAACTCAAAACCATTGCCGGCCTCGATGAGCATGGGCGGATGAGCGCAGTTGATGAACAAGAGCTCGTTGGCTTTCCGGTTTATGACAGCAAAGAGCCCGGTGGCCAGCATGCCAGACTTTTGCGACATCTGATAAAGGGTCGAATTGACCATACCGACAACGCGTTGCAGCTTTTCTCGAGGATTCATTGCTTCGCTTTTATCCTCAAGCTGACTCATGACAACCCCACTGAGAACTCCGGCGAGCATCGCAGACGTGAGCCCATGTCCGGTCACATCAATGACGACCAGATACAGCGTATCGCTCTTTTCATCGACGTAGGATGTAAACCAGTCGCCGCCATTGCGCGCGGCGGGTCGATAATAAGGTTGTGTGACGTAGCCCCGGTGTTCCAACGGTGAGGGAAGAAGAATGCGTTGGAAAACCTCGGCGGTTTCCAACTCAAACTCTAGTTTGCGTCGCATCGATTCCTCTTCGCGGGACTTCAGCTCCAACTGTTTGATTCGATCTGCAAGCGCGATGGCCATCAACAAACCCTCAAGTGCCAGGGCGATAGCCAAGCTGTAAAAACCCAAATTGTCGTTCGATGTTCCTGTCAAGCGTGCGACAACGAAAATCGAACCCGCGACTGGAATCGGCGCAAAACTGAGGGCCAAAATGGTCGCATTCCGGGTGCGCGATGATATTGCGACGTAAACAAGCGCAATCAACATGGTCATGAAAGAGATCATGTGTCCGGGCAAAAGTTGACCAATTGGATGGCTCAGGAGGATCGATATCGCAAACGGCAAGAATGCAAACGCACCAAG
>JBDLRR010000438.1:0-15782 GCA_039799985.1 Pseudomonadota bacterium
GAGTTCAATGCACTTTCCCGTTCACTTCCACATGGTTCTTTCGGCCAGCATGAAGCAACGTGACCTTGATGAGACCTTGAAGGCTTTCCGCCTGGTCAATCCGCAGAGTTTGATTTTCACAAAACTCGACGAATCGTGGAGCTTTGGGGAAATCCTCAACACAAACATTACAAGCAAAATTCCGGTTTCATTCTTCACAACTGGGCAAAAAGTGCCCGAGGACCTTGAGCCGGCAACAAAAGAACGAGTTGTCGAACGTATCTTCAGACTCTGATGAATTCATTGAAAGGGAGAACGCAAGCGTGTTCGATCAAGCCACAACTTTGCGCAGACTCATGGAAGAAGCACGTGTCCCCAACCAACCGGGTGCAACGTCTTCCCATCTCAAGGAAGCGAATCAAACGGGTTCCAAAAGGAATCAAAAAGCTCCACGCGTCATCACAGTCACCGGAGGCAAAGGCGGAGTTGGCAAAACTTTGACCACTGCAAACCTAGGGCTGTGTTTCGTTCGTGAGGGGATGCGAACATTGTTGGTGGACGGTGACTTCGGGCTCGCCAATCTGGATGTTGTTCTCAATCTGAGAGCTGACTCCACTTTGGATGATGTTCTTGTCGGAGAGCGAGAACTCAAAGACGTGATTGTCAGCGGCCCGGAAGGTTTGCGTTTGATTCCTGCATCCAGCGGAATGCCAAAAGTAAGTGAGTTGGGAAAGATGCAAAAGTTGGTTCTGATAGACCAGATTGAAAGCATCCAGGATGACTTTGATGTCGTTCTGATTGACACTCCCGCAGGCGTTTCCAGAAATGTTCAGTATTGGGCGGCGAGCGCAGCAGAAGTGATTCTGATTGCGACCCCGGAACCAACCAGTCTTGCGGATGCATACGCCACCATGAAAGTTCTTGCGCAGACCAACAACGAGACTGCATTCAAGCTGATCGTGAATATGGCGCGCAACGAAGACGAGGCAATGCGTGTTTACGAACGACTCAGTTCAGTCGCGGCCGAATACCTTCAAGTCAAGGTCGACTTCGTCGGCAGCATCCCATTTTGTGATTCTGTGAGGAATTCGGTTCGCGAGCGGGCACCTTACGTGCAACGCTACCCGTTTTCGGCAGCGTCACGTGGGGTCAGATCCATTGCACGGGAAATACTTTTCAACAGCGACACGCCAAAGCCCAAAGGAACGATGCAGTTCTTCTGGAAGAGGCTTGTCGCCGGCCAAAACGCCGAAATTTTCAGCTAAGATATCCTGTTGGGGGAAGTCATGAGCAACGGCAGCGCAGCAAAAAAGCAACCTCTGCAGGAAAAGTCCGCCGACAAGAACGTCGGTACTGGAAAAACTTCAATTTACGACAGCGAAAGCGGCGAACGCGCGGCACGTAAAACTGCAGCCACCAAGAAGCTTGCGAATTCGCAGTCGCGCAGCCAGGCTCAGACAACGGCCAACGACCCGATGCGTAATCAGGTCATCATGGATTATGCGCCGCTTATAAAGTATATCGCCCAGAAAATTGCTGCTCGACTTCCATCCAACATCGACCTCGACGACCTCTTCTCGGCAGGCGTGATTGGTTTGATGGACGCCATCGACAAGTACGATCCAAGCCGCGACAACAAGTTCAAGACGTATGCAGAATTCCGCATCCGTGGTGCAATTCTAGATGAATTGCGCAATCAGGACTGGGTTCCACGCTCCGTTCGAGAAACGAACAAACGTGAAGAACGCGCCAGGTATGAGTTGGAGCAACGCCTTGGCCGACCACCAACTGACAAGGAAACCGCCGAGTTTCTCGAAATTTCGCTCGAAGAGTTCCACGAGAAATCCGGCCGAACAAGGGTCTCGATGCTTTCGCTCGAAGAGTTGGGAGGTGTCCATTCTGGCGACAAGAAATCGCTTCTGGAATGCCTTGAAAACCCGAACTCAAAGAACCCATTCACCATGCTCAAGGCCAAGGGTGTTCGGGACATCATCCTGAAGACTGTTGAAGAATTGCCCGAGAAGCAGAAATTGGTGCTCAGTCTCTACTATTATGAAGACCTGAACTTGAAGGAAATCGGAAGGATTCTGGACGTAACGGAATCCCGCGTGTCGCAGCTGCACACCCAGGCAGTTCAAAAGATGCGCCTCAAACTCAAGAACCTCTTGCAGGAATAACGGAGTACGGAAACATGGCAATGCCACCTCCCGATTTGAAAATTTTGGTTGTCGATGACTTCCCTACGATGCGCAAAATCGTAAGACAAGTTCTTCGCCAACTGGGTTACCACGATGTTCAGGAGGCAGAAGACGGTGAAGTCGCCCTGCGCATTTTGCGACAGAAACCAGACATCCAGTTTGTCATTTCAGATTGGAACATGCCAAACGTGACTGGAATCGAGCTGCTGAAATCGGTTCGTGCAGACCCCGCTCTGAAGAGCTTGCCTTTTTTGATGGTCACTGCCGAGGCCGACAAGGAAAACATTGTCGAGGCGGTCAAGTCCGGAGTGAGCAGCTATATCGTCAAGCCATTCAATGCTGCCACGCTGAAAGAAAAAATCGAAAAAATATTCGCAAACCGGAGGTGAAGCATGGCCGAGACACTCACAACCTTTGAAGAGTTGCATGGTGAACACGAAGAATCAGGTTCAAACCAGAAGCTTTCCACGCTTGAACTTCTGTCATCTCTTCGTCTTCGGCTTGTGTCCAAGAAGATCCCCGTCCGTTACTGCAAATTCAACATCACAAACACCTACAACAAAATGCTTCAGGGCGAGACCATCAGCGTCGCGCCCGATGGAGCAATGCTCTACTCCTCATTGGCGTACGATGAAGGTTGCCTGATGCGCCTTTACGTCGAACTCCCAGACTATTGGGCCCGAAAGTCACGCCACGTCGATTACCGACACACCGAGGCTCCCGGCCACTTCCAAATGTTGTGCAGAGTTGTAACCTGCGAAGATGTGGGCAAGCGCCCGAACCGCTATATGATTACGGTTCAAACAGTCAATATCGACCCGATTGATGGCCGCGTTCTGGCCGACTATCTTGGCGTTGGAGCAGGCGCACCGTGAACACAATTCTTGCCCTTTCCATTTTTGGTGTCGTTTTTTTGCTGCTCGAGGCGGTCTTTTTTCTGACGTGTTTTCGCTGGCTCGCAAGCGGAAAAAAGGCCCGTGAACGCGAATTTGTTCGCCTGGATGCTGAACGGAATGAGCTTGTTGAACTTCAGCAGGCGGTTGCGCGTGAGCTCAAGGATGCCAAACGCCTTTCGGAAGAAACACTGGTCAAACTCAAACGAGTAGGAGCAGACGCTCATGCCGAATGGACAGAAATGAACAAGAAGTGTGAAGTTCTTGTCCTTGAACTCGAAGGCAAGTTGAATTCACTTGCTGAGAATTCCGTCAGTCAAATGAACCGTCAGCGGATGACACTCGAAAAATCGATCCAGATTGCCGAGCAAACCAACTCCAGCCTTTGCGAATCAACAGCAAACGCCAAGAAAATTTTGCGTTTTCTTGATGAAAGTGTTCCCTCGGACGAGGTCCTCAAGGAACTTCAAGCCGAAAAATACGCCGAGGCCCGAAGGCTGATTCACGAGGGCAAGGATCTTGGAATCATATGCCGGAAACTTGGCTTGTCTCAGAGCGAGGTTCAGCTACTCTCCTACATGGGATGAAACTCAGGAGAGAATTTCCGATGCCAGAGCTTAAGGTCAGGCGTTCGACTACTTCAGCACTCCTTCTTGCCTTGATTTCGGCACGAGCCCATGCAAATGAGCCTCAGGTTCAATGGCGCAGCAATGAACGTGTCATCCGCGGTGACGCTCCTGTTCCCCTGGTCCTTCAAGTCGGAGCCGACGTTGGTTACCTCAACCACACGACAACCATTCCGAATGAAGGCCCATTCACAGGCACACTCGTTGCCGGCAAATCGCTCGCCTCGTTTCTTTTTGACGACTGGATCATCGAGGGCGGCGCAGGCTGGAGCTTCTCCGCTTTATACGGGACAACAAAAGGCGAAAATCCACTTGAGCCAGCCATTGGCCATCGCATCTACACGCAATCAGGCTTTGCAGAAGGCGGGTTGCGCTTCCGCCTGACCCCAAAGTTCAATTTGGGTGTCATCGTACAGGATTATTTTGGCGCGGATCTGACATTCAGTCAGCGCAGAAATCTGGTGACAAACATGCTCCTTGGGGGCGGAATGATGGCCGTCGACTTGTTGAGCGAATCGGGAATTTTCCGAATCGGCGCAACACTGCTGGCCGAATTGCCCGACAACCAACGCAAAGTCCTTGTCTACGGACTGACGTTGCAATTTGGTGTTCCGCTTCGCGGATACGACGTTCTTTTGCGGCAAACAGATGTCGTTGTCCGTTCAGAGAAAATCAAAAGGGTTGAAGTTCCAAAGGTGGTAACCAGGACGATCGTCAGGGACGTCAGCAAGTATTCACTCCCCCGCGAGAGTTTTCATTTTGGCAAAGGTCAGTCCACGTTGGCTCCCGAGGATCAGTCATTCGCTCTGGAATTGGCAACAGCGCTGCGCGAACTGCAAGCCAACTTCAAAACCGTCATCATCGAAGCGCACATCAGGGCTTCTGGCGACGCCCAGCGTGACCTCCGACTCAGTGAACTGAGAGCTCAGTCCATTCGCAATGCCATTGTAAGTTCAGGCTTGAGTCCTCAAAGAATCTTTTCAGCAGGCATGGGCGGACGCAACAACATCGAAGACAAAGCGGGTCAAAGCATCACGTTGGTCGATTTGTCATTCACCGGCCTGACCAACCCTGATCTTGTTTCTGAAACCCTCAATTCACTCTTCAGGCGCAGAGCAGTTCCCGAGACGTGCAAGGGAGACAAATGCAAATGAAACTCCCCTTGCGCAAAATTCCTGCCTCGGCATGCATGTTCTCTGTTTTCTTTCCAGCCATGGCGCTCGCAGCACCAACACAAACACGCAGCGTTCGAATGAGCGAAGACACCAACAGACCCAGCGGCTTTGGCCTCAACCTGTTCGTGGGTGGTGACGGTGCATTTGTGAGGACGTCATCATCCGACGAGGATGAGAGCGCCAAACAGGGAACACTTTATGGTGGCAAAGCATTGCTGACCTTGGTGAACCGGGATCTTGAAATTGAAGGTGGTGCCGGCTACACGGTATCGCTCCTTCAGGGAGACGGCGACATTGTCGACGGTGAAGTGCCAAACACCAAAGTCCAACTTCAAAATGTGCGCATCGAGACACGAACTGCCTTGGCAGAATTCAGCGCAAGGCTCAGGCTCAATGAAGAACAGGAAGGTGACGCTGTGTGGTCGTTGGGCCCCACGGCAGCTGCCTACATGGGCACAAATGCATCCTTCGGACCCGACACCAAAAAACCTTATCGCTCGGCGATATTTTTGGGCGGACAACTGGCGCTCCAATTCGGATCAGAATTCAAACCAAGACTCGTCATTTCCTATCTGACAGATGTGAATTTGTTTGAGCGCCAGGTTCACATGGGACTTCTGAGTCTCCAACTCGGGATGAGTATTTTCTCTCCGAAGACAATAATCAAAGACATCCGCAATCAAACCAACGACGAAATCATCAAAAAAGTCCAGATTGAAAAGACGGTCGAGAAGACTGTATTCAAAGAAAATGTACGATTCCTGCTGGATTCTGAACTTGTCAATTTTGAAACCGACAAAGCTGTTCTGCTGAAACGCTCAGATGTGTTTCTGCGCGAACTGGGCATGGTTTTGGCGCAACACCCCGAACGTTGGTCCAGTGTCATCATTGAAGGTCATACCGATATCCGAGGTTCCCTGGATCACAACAATCGCTTGTCGCTTGCACGATCGAATTCGGTCAAGGAAGCACTGGTGCGCGCGGGAGTTCCTGCTGTCAGAATGAAAACAGTTGGATTTGGACCCTCCCGCCCGATCGATCCCGCACAAAGCGAAGTGGCATGGGCCCGCAATCGACGTGTTGAATTGAATTTCGAGGGGGTCAAAGACCCACGTTGGCTGAGAGACGCACTCCAGAAACTGAAAACTGCACTCGGCTCACCTCGGCGTTGAAGCCTTTCCCTCTGCCACCAGAAACCCACGAGCCCGGTCGACAATCCAAAAGGGGCGGCCTTTTCGATAATTCCTGTCGTCATTGACAGCCTTTTCCGCCGCCTGGCGCTTTTCTTCTTCTGAAAAATGTTGGGTTGAAATTGTGATCCTCAATGCATGGTCGCGGACGACCAGCGCATCATCGGCAAGACCCAAACTCAGAACCTTGCGGCAATAGTCTATAGTGTGGATACCGCAAACGTAGTTGATACAGGCTGTTCGCCCAATCCAACTGAGACTCTGAAAAAAACCAGACTCCACCAGAGAGGTCCGCTGGCCAGAAGCGTCCAATTGTTCAAGTCTTGAAAGGACTTTTGAATATTCGGAGTTCGAATCGAAATCGGCGCGCTCGTCGGCTGACTTGGAAACTACGGAATTCTTAACATGCGGATTCACATGACTTCCGTTTTGTTTGCCGGCAGCCAGAACGGCTTGTGGATTGGCCATAAAAACCAATAACGTCAGGCATTTAAAATAGAAACCGAGATAACCACAAAACTTCATGTGTTCCTCCGTCACGGGAACATCTTCCGCGAATCTTTAGACATTGAACAGGCATCAAACCGAAAAAACACGACCAATCTAAACAAGCAAAATCAAAACTATTTTTTATGAAAAATTAAAGTTCCGCAAAAGATCGTCAAGTTCATATCAGGTCCTTCCGATGTGTTCGAAGGTTTGGTGATTGCAAACGTTTCTAGGGAGAGGGAGCCATGGGAGCGGCGTTAAACGAAAGAATTTGGTTCTACTATGCAAAAGAAGAACAGGTTGGACCAATGACCGAAGCTGAGCTCCGGTCTGCGATCGCCGAAGGTGCCCTGAAGGATGTGGACTTTGTCTACCGGGAGGGATTCCCGGATTGGCGCCCTTTAGGTGAAGTCAGCGAACTTAAAGCTCCCGCAAAATCTCATCTTGTTTCAGTGCAAATCGCAGACACCCAAGGCCGGAGAGCTCCTCGTGCGTCAATTCATGAACTCGTCGTTGCACACAACGACACTTCGGTTGCAACGGGTCACCTGAAGAATATCTCAATCTCAGGCATCTATTTCGAGACCGAGGATGCTGTCTTCAAGCTCAATGATGAAGTCAAGTTGACCCTGAAAGAAGGCAAAGGACTTGGTCGACCCATGCATCTCAAAGCAGTTGTCGTGCGTCAGGTGCGAGAGAAAGGTCTTCATGTCGGCTATGGGCTCGAGCTCCGTGGCCTCGATGAAACCTCACGGGCAAGAATTGTCGATTACGTGAAGCGCCACCAGGCGAACTGAAAAGCCAGGTACGCGGGAGGAATTTATGTCTCATCATCTAAAAGAGCTCGCACCCGATCAGGCGATTGAAGCTGCGCTGAAAGAGCTCAACGACGTTGCTGCACTCCAGCCACATTCAAGCGAGTCGCACAAACTGAATTATCTGCGCGGATTCAAATGCTCCAGTCAGGACTCCCGCATCAGGATTGTTGAGCATGCCGCCTCTAGACTCAAGACTCACTATGACAATGAAAAACACCTCGAAGGAACAATCTGGCTGGTTGCAGCTGGTCTTGCTCATGAACGGGATTGGGACACCAGCCTGTCGTTTCTTCGGTCTCTGCTGCAAATTTCCCAGGACGCAGACTTCTATCGTGAAGTTGCTATGGCCATGCTGCATCTTTCAGACATGGAACTTTCAGACGGCAAGGGTAAAAATTCAATTGGTCAGGCCGTCCTCGTGTTGGTGACGGAATTTGGGCTGATGATTGCTGAACGCGCCGGACAAAGTGGTCTGGATCCACAGGGAGCCGCGCGAGTGGTTGAATATGTAACCACAAGTTTGCTGGCTCGCAGCAATTTGAACAACAATGCGATTCGAGTCTCACTGCTTCATTATCTTGCCAAATGTCCTTTGAATTCAAGCACAACTTCGCAGCTAAACCGAGTGATTAGCCGATTCGGACAAAGTCTGCTGGACGATCTTTTGAATGCATTCTTTGAACAAAAGAAACGCGGTAACGCAGCTTTCTTTTTTCTTGCAGAACACCTGAGTTCATTTTTCTCTGCCGCACCGGCGCTGGCAGAGATGAGTCACGGCGTGCTGAGGCACTACATGCTCAAGCATCCGGACGAGTTCCCGGGTTTCATGGCGTCCTATTCAGAGTGGGTCTCAAAAGAGCATCAAAGCCTTTCGATGACAGCACAACACATTGCTCTGCTCATCAAGGCTGCCACAGACGTGTCGCAAAAACAGCTGGCTGAAAATCTTTGTGTTGTTCTGCAAAAGCATCTCAAGCTTTTTGCCGAGGTTTCCCGCGAAATTCTTCAGGACGAGATCTTGACCATCGAAAGTATTTTGCGCGGCAACAAACCCATGAAGAACCAAATCACCGAAGACATCATTTTCAACATTCAAAGCCTTCTGGTCGACAACAGCAAAAAGCAAGGTCGGGTGGTTCCATTGGCCAAACTGAAAAAACTCAAGGAAAATATCAAACCTGCAAAGGTTGGTAACAAGCCGTCGCCCTTGGAGACAATGCTCGCATTGGCTTCGTGAGTCATTGCCGGATTCAGGCGTCCAAGCGCTTCAAAACGCCCGGAGCAAAAACCCGCTCTCGGGCGTTTTTCTGCGTAAACGTGAATGCCTCGTACCCCTGCCCTGTCACTGCATGAATAAATGTGTATTCAAGCGCAAGACTGTTGCCCAGTAAAAGTGGATCATCCGAGCCGATACTGATTGGAATATTTCGCCGCAAACATTCAAAAACAGGATGTGCGTTCAGCGGACCTTGATAAGTCCTGAGCAAGATATTGCTCAGCGGACACATCACCAAATTGTCAGAAAACAGAATATTTTCTTCAAACCCCGCAATACCATGTGCGACCCGATCAGGCTGAAGTGACTCAACACTGCGTTTGTGAATTTCTGCCGTTCCACCTTCACCGCTGTGGATGTCTATCTTCAAACCGAGAGCTCTCATTTTGGCAAAGAACTCTCTTTGTTGTTCCAAAAATCTATGATTTTCCATTCCGCCCAAACCGATTCCAACAATCAACGGCTTTCCAAAAGCATCACAACCAGCATCACCATCATCGAAAATATTCTTGATCCCCTCGTGAACTAATTCACGTTCCTCGTCGGTTGAGATCCACAGCGAATCAACAATGAGTCGAACCTCAATACCGGGGTTGACTGACAAGCCCTTCTTCAATCCACGCAGATACGCGCGAACGACCTGTTCAAACGAAAACACCTCTTCTGCAATCGAAAACCGTTTACGAATAAAAGAGAAATCGGCAGGAGAAACATAAGCTTCCGAGTATACAATTCTTTCAGCTGCACGCTGCGCCACGAAGGACTCGGCCATTTTCTCGAAGTCGGCAAGAGAGCGGATTGATTTTGAAAGGTCAACCCACGCATCGATAAATCCACGAAGATTCTGGAATGGAACGCGATCCCATGGACACCTTTCATGCCACGACGGTGGATGCTCAAGCGCCGCATAGAATTCTTTTCCTGTTGCAGCCTCCAGATGGACATGGGTCTCGATCTTCGGCTGGGAACTCACCCAGGCATGAAAGTTTTCCAGTTCAATCAGGTCCACGGTGTTTGCATGGCTTCCCGCTTCGCCAATCACCCTCATAAATAATTCAGAAAAAACAGCCATTTAATCCTCATCCACACTTTTTTGCCCGGCAAAGAATTCAGCAAAACCAACTCGACAGTCGGCATTCTCAGATTTTTCGCGAGAACTCCGATCAACCCTCTGGAGGGTTCATGAAAGCGTTCAGGAAATCCATATTGCCAGCTTTGTTCGTTGCCGTCTGCCTGCCATTACAAAGCAATGCAGACGAATCGGCAGCACCTACCCTGGAATGGAACAATACCTGGAGCTCGCCCTTTGCTCGTGCAGTGGGTGGCAGCCAGACTGCCCATGCACTGAATGAAGACGCTCTCTACGCAAACCCCGCTGCATTGAACAAAACCCGTCACCCCCGCAGTCGCTCTGCCGTCGACACGATCGATGCACCCGGCCTTTCCCTGGGCGGAAACAAAAGCGCCATGTCGGCACTGAAAGGCAAGTCCCTCAAACCTGCCGAATGGCTCAAGAGCTTTGGTGGTCAATCTGCAGACGAAAGAAATTACCTCGAAACTCAAATGCTGCCTTGGGTGGCGCTGGGCGATCGGGGCGGACCCACCTTCTTTCTTGGTCTTCCGATCCGTTCATTCCTGATCGCAAATCCTTCGCCAGATGGCGGCATGAGTCGAACGATTTCCACCGAAACAACTGCAACAGCTGCAATGAACATGAGCATATCATCACGCTCCGGAGCAGCTGCCTTGGGTCTATCCATAAGACCAAATATTCGCTGGAATTCCTCAGCCTCGTATCAATTGACCGATATTGGCAGCTCAAAAGGTCTGTTCGGAGCTTTGAAGGCGGAACAGCACAAAACCTCGTCAACAGCAGTGGACGTTGGATTTATCGCAACCGCAGGTGATTTTTGGCTTCCAAGCTTTGGACTGGCAGTCCTGAACATTCCCACTGGCTGCGTTGATAACTTCGTCAATCCAGCAACGGGCAAAACACAATCAATTTGCGGCGCAAAAAGGACAGGCGATGTTCGCGAGGATTTGTCCGGAACACAAATCGATCCGACAGAGGTACGTGTCGGCTTCAGCATTGTCCCAAGATTTCGAATCGCATCGCAGCGTGTGAATCTCAAGATTTCAGGCGATATTTATCCTTTGCCAATCACGTATGCCGGCAAAAATTACGGTTTCAATGACGTCAATATCAATCAACTGACCCATGCGGGCGTTGAGATATTTTTAGGCAATGCGAACAATTCCCGCTCTTTTTCCCTGCGGGCCGGTTTGAGTGAAACACGCACATCGTGGGGTTTTTCGCTCCCATTGCCGAACTTCAGCCTCGACTTCACCACCTATGAGGCCGCCATTTTCACCGACGGAAAGGCCACAAAAGACAGGCGATACTTGCTTGGCATGTCTGGCCACTGGTAACATTTTCGGGCCTCTCTTCGCACATCCATCGGAGAAGCCCCATGAAGAATGCCCTCGTACGCCTTCGTTTCAATGACCACAGCACCAGTCTTGCTCGTCTCTTTTCATGCGTCATGCTCTTCAGCCCCTTGGCTGCATGCACAACCACAACGATAACACCGCCCCCAACTCCCGACACCAAGGCCAAAACAGACAAAAAGGAAAAGCAAACAGCGGAACCAGGCGCCACCGGCCAAAGTTCCTCTCTTCCTTTTGTGACACAATTTGAAGCCGCCCTCGCAAAAAAAGACTGTGCCACAATTCGTTCATTGGAGTCTCAACTTATTGCGCCACCCGAGAGCTATTCCAACAGTGTCATCCTGGCGACGAGCTGGTGTGCACAGCAAAAATCACCCCAGGATGCAGAAGCTTTGGCCAGGGTTGTGAACGCTGCCGATCAAGCTTTGAAACTTGAGGCGCCTCTGTTCAGCCCGGCATTCATTGAACAATTGAAAGGCGAGAGCTATTCCGCAGCTGGTGATAACAACGCGGCTCGGGCATCTTTTGCTAAATCCATGAGCATCTCGGCTTTGCAATTCATGAGTTTCGTTTCGGGCCCTGCCCTCAGAAACGATTTGCAAAATCTGGAGCCCTTGCTTACGGGCGCACAGTCTTCGCTGCTCAAAGAAATCCGAACCAGTCTGGCTGATCCCACAACTCAAACTGTTGCGCTGACCAAGATGGACGAATTGTTGTCGCAACTGCCTTCTGGTGGTGCCCGCGACAGGCTCCTGTCTTCTCGCCTGCGCCTGTTTTCCGCCCTCGAGTTGACGTTTGCCAGCCAACTGTCAACACTGGAAGAAACCCGCATGAAAGGCGATGCGGTGGCACTTGAAGAAGAAACAAACAAGATCCGACGTTTGTTCCCTGGCCGGCCTCACCAGATTCGTGTTGATTCAATCGCAGGTGGCACTTCTTCCACCAAGACTGCTGCTGTTGATCCATCGGCGACAGCTCCAAACAATCAATGCAACACACTGACGCCAACAGCTGTTCTCAACTCCGCCGATAGATACGACCTTTCGACCGACAAGGCACTTCAACTGGCAAAAATGGCTCTCAATGATGGAAAACCTGCTGACGCAGTCGACGTTCTCGACAGCCTTTCCGAGGCAAACAAGAACGAGAAAACTCGGGGACTCAGGCGGGAGGCTTCCGAAGCACACGTCAAAGACATGCGTCGAAAGGCTTCTGAAATATACAAAAAGGTGGCCATTATTGGAGACACCCAAGGCAAACTTGACAGTTTGTCGCAATGCAAACAAATACTCGAGAGCATACTGTCGCGCTATCCCGAGACGGATTCTTACACCCGGAGAAACATTCAAAAGTTCTTGAACTCGGTCAGCGACAACATTTCTGAATTGAAAAAAGGGCCAGTCAAATGACTCCTCAAAACACCGTTCTGCCGGAATCACTCAAACCTTTGTTGGGCGAAGGCTACCCGCGCTTGGCCTTGTGGCTGCAAGATCCGACGATTGAAGGGGACGCGAAGAGTGAAATATTGGAGCTCGTCAATCGCGGAAACACAGACGACTTGCGCGAACGTTTCTGGAGAGAGCTCGAATTCGGAACCGGTGGATTGCGGGGAGTCGTAGGTGCCGGAAGCAATCGGATGAATGGTCCAATCGTGCGCAAAGCAACTCAAGGCTTCGCCAATTATATTCTCAAGCAGGGCCCTGCCCAGGCCCGGCGTGGTGTGGTGATTGCATACGACAGTCGCCTGACCTCACGTTACTTCTCCGAACAAGCCGCGGCAGTTCTCGCAGCAAACGGCATCCCGGTGTATCTGTTCAATGAAATCCAGACGACTCCATGCCTCTCGTTTTCGGTTCGACACCTCAATTGTATCGGTGGCCTTTGCATCACCGCGAGTCACAATCCACCACAGTACAACGGATACAAAGTCTATTGGGATGATGGCGCTCAAATCACCCCACCACACGACAAAGCAATTCTTTCGGAAGTTTTTGCTGTCACAGAATACAAACAGGCCAAATTCATTTCTATTGATGCAGCCAGAGAACAAGGCCTTGTCAAAGGCGTACCCGAAGAGACGGTCAACGAATACTTCCGCAACGTCAAAGGGCTTCAACTCGAGCCCAATCTGAAAAAAGACGTCAGCGTGGTTTACACACCATTACATGGCACCGGAGCAGCTCCGACCCAACGCGCATTGAACGAATGGGGCTACAAGAATCTGTACATCGTCGCGGAACAGGCAATGCCCGATGGAAACTTCCCTACAGTCAAAAAGCCAAATCCAGAAGAGCCACTTGCACTGGAGTTGGCAATTGCCCACGCGTCTCGTCGCAATGCCGACATCGTTCTTGCAACCGATCCAGACTCCGATCGACTTGCACTTGTCGTTCGTGACCCGATTGCTGCAAAGGGAGTTTTCAAAAAACAGGCATTTGGAGATTATGTTTTTTTGAACGGCAACCAGACAGGTGCCTTACTGATTGATTACATCCTGTCGACACGCAAAAAACTGGGGCTTCTCAAACCAGAGCACAAAGTCATCAAAACTATTGTGACCTCAGACCTGCATGCACGGATCTGCAAAAAATACGATGTTGAAATTCTCGACACTCTCACAGGATTCAAATGGATCGCGGGCGTGGTGAATGACTGGGAACGAAGAGGACTCACTGACCGCAAATATCTTTTTGGAACTGAAGAAAGCTTTGGCTTCATGCCAGGCGACTATGTGCGCGACAAAGACGGAATCGGTGCACTTTGCCAGGCCGTAGAAATGTCTGCTTCGTTCAAAGAGAGTGGAAAAAGCCATTGTCAAAAGCTTTTGTCACTTTTCGCTGAACACGGTGCCTGGCAGGAAGATCTCATCACAGTCGACCTCGAAGGCGAGGAAGGCGCTCGCCGTATTGGCCGCTTGATGAACAAAATGCGTACGTCTCCTTTGACTGCATTTGCAGGCACACCCATTGTGGCCATTTACGACTATCAACAGCAGTCGAAACGATCCAACAACAACGGAACGTTCGCTGCCGGCGAAAAACACGATTCACTGCCAAAGTCTGACGTCATTCAACTGGAATTGAATGATGGAAGCAAGATTTCAATGCGCCCAAGTGGCACCGAACCAAAGATCAAATTTTACATTTCAGTCTGTACCAACATTGCGTCATCGACCGCGGAAGAAGCCTACGCTCAAAGCATTGCCCGGGTGGAAGTCTTCCGTAAAGCCATTCATGACTACGTAGCTTCTGTGGAATAAAAATGGACGAGCAATCGATAAAGCCACTGATTGGAAGCGCTCTCGCACAACGGCGACTGTCCCTGCATGGGAAAACAGCACTTGTCACGGGAGCCTCTTCAGGGATCGGGCTTGCTGTTTCAGTCAAACTCGCAATGGAGGGGTGCAACCTCAATCTTGTTGCGCGTCGCAAGGACCGACTGATCGAACTCAAACGTGAATTGCTCCATTTGAATCCCGGTTTGCAAATCAAAATCATCGAACTTGATGTGACAAACAAGAACTGCGGAAACGAACTGGATTCTTTGAATGCAACCGATGTTGATATCCTCGTCAACAACGCCGGATTGGCCGCGGGCTTTGCCAAAATCGTGGAATCAAACCCCGATGACTGGTCGAAAATGCTCGAAACAAACGTCAGTGCTGCGTTTGAGATATCCCGCCGTGTCGCATCCAAAATGATTCTCAAAAACAGCGGTGATGTTGTCGTGCTTTCGAGTGTGGCTGCCCATTATTCATACGACAACGGTGCTGTTTATTGCGCCACAAAACACGCCATCAAAGCGTTTCACGAAGCCTTGCGTCTTGAAACGCTTGAACACGGAATTCGTGTCATGATGGTCTCACCCGGCATGGTGGAAACCGAATTCAGTGTTGTGCGTTTTGCAGGTGACCAAAACAGGGCAAATTCCGTCTACCAAGGAATTCAAGCTCTAGACGCTGGAGATATTGCCGAAAGCATTCTTTTTGCGCTTCAACAACCACGACACATCAATCTTGATGAAATTATTATCAAACCACAGCAACAGGGGAACCCCTGGAAAGTCTATCGCAATCCGTAAAGCGTTCATTGTGTTTTTTGCACGACACAAGCCGGACGTTCGTCTACCTGCGCACAGGTTCCCTGAAGAAATAAACCAGCGTACGGGCAGACATTTGCGGACCATGAACCTGCGAGCTGAAATTCAGAACACGGGCAAGTGTCTCTCGCTCGGGGGACTGCTTGTTTGCAAAATCGAATACCTGAGGAACTTCTCCCGGAGAAAACTTTTGCAGGCGCAGGGGAAGTGAGTCAAAAGGCAACGCCTGAGGCCCGACCAAAAACATCGGAGCATCTATAGTTTCTGCTGATTTGATTGAGCTGTTAAACCTGAAATGACCACCCAGCCACTGAGACAAATTGCCCGCGTGGAACGATGCCTGGTCTGCCCCAGCATGTGTTTGAAACCAACTCAGTTCAATCACCTGATCACGCAAACCGCATGGGAAAACCCGAATGACACGTCCACGAGGTGCAGGTTCTTCGACTATCGGCTGGCTCGACTCAAGGCCGAAGTAATTCGTGGAAGCGGCCCACTCAAAGGGCTGACAGCCTGCTGCACGAGGCAAGACTATCATACGGAATCGACTCACTTGCTGCATCGGTAAAACGGATGCGCCCAGAGCCTGCGG
>JBDLRR010000439.1:0-8708 GCA_039799985.1 Pseudomonadota bacterium
GTCGTTCAGTTGAAAATGCGCATGTCCGCGGGCCACGACTTCAGACTGGCTATCGGCTTTTTTCCAACCCGAGTTTTCTTCTACAAGAGTGCTGCCGCTCGAGCGCAGAGCACTGGCGGCAGCATCAATGCGCAGTTTGTCTGTCAGAGGCAAGAAAGCCTGTGCTGCAATTCCAAGTGCGGCAAACAGACGCTTTTCGGTTTGCTCATTGACTGTCGTCTCGACGACGTCTTGCCCGACACTTGCAAGAAGACGGGTTGTGAAACCCGCGCCACCTCGACCCTGAAGACGATCTGAAAACTGTGGCTTCGGAATCAGTTCGTCTTCCATCAACATGATCGCTTGAGCTGGCTTTGCAGCCGCGAATACAAACAAAGCAAAAATGGCTTTTTTGTTCCACACGCACAACTCCTGAAGCTTTCAAAAAATGATGCTTTCAACAAATTGAACATTTAACAAGCAGAGTTGACCAATTCTGTGACTCTTGCGTGAAATTCAGGACTGCAACCGGATGGAGGGTTGCTTTTTTGTCAGAAGGAATGTCTTTGTTACTTCTAGTCGTTTTTGCAAAAACCGTCTTAAGGAGGCGATGTGAAACATTTGATCGGTCTGTCCGCATTCTCTTTGGTTTCTTCTTTGGCCCTCGCAGATTCAACGCCCGCTGCCACTCCAGCAGCAACAACAGCCCCGACTGCAACAGCAACTCCGTCAGCTGCTCCAGTGGCCAAGACCGACTCCAGCACCAAGGTTGGCATGCGTGCGCACCTGGACCCCTTCTACAAAAACATCAACGATGCGGCAAAAAACTATAAAATCCCGAAACTCGAAACATTTCGTTTGATGTTCGAGCGTGAATTCGGAAAATACAGCAAGGCCGACATAGAAGTCCGGATTCACGAATTGGAAAGCCGTGAAAACTCGCAAAAGAAACCATGGTACGTTACAAACAACGACGACAACAAGTCGATCGTCAACACAGGAACTCTCAAGTACTTCCATTTGTTGTTCAAGGTTCCGCAGGTTGATGGCCTCGAACTGGGCTACGTGCGCGAGATGGAGCCGGGACTGCACGGCTACACTGACAAACCAAAGAGCTCAAATGTCGTTGAAACTCCCTCTTTCACGGGCCACATGGGCCGCGTTGAAGGCTACCGCGCGCAATACAAGATCGACGACAAGTCAAAGGTCACTTATCACGTTGCCCGCACTGCAGATCAAAACGACTACACCTTGGGTCAGAAACCTTCAGACACCACTTGGTATCACAAGCTGAGCGGCAACGCCCAGGTCGCAGACAACACGAGCGTTGAAGTCGGCATTGGCGTTCAAGGAAAGTGGTTGTCGCTGACTGGCTCCAGCAAACTGAAGTATGACAATTTCCTTCACGTTGTTGCGGAAAGCAAACTGGACGATTTGAAATTGAAATACGGTTTCGCTTACGACGCCTATGCAACCACCAAGCTCAGCGACGGAAGCAAAGCTGCTGCAAACAAGACCGCGACCACCGCCCTTGTTGGCGCAAAATACGATGTTCTGCCAAAAGAATTCACCCTGATTGGCGAACTCGGCTGGCGCTCGCTGAAGATGCCATCGGATGCGTTCAAAGACTTCACAGCCGAGAACACGCCTTTGGTGAGTTCAGCTAGCGAGGCATCCTTGGTTATTGCAGGACAGTATTTCCTGGATGAGAAACTCAGCTTCATTCCTTCCTACAACTTCTTCAACTCCAACCGCGCGCAGTCAAACACAGGCAACACCATCGGCGAGGCTCTCGCAGATCGCAAGATTCTCGTGAGCGGCGCCGATCGCAAGGCTGCCAAAAGCGAACATGCCTTGGGTATGAGGATTCGTTACGACTACTGAGTCTGTTCAAAGCCTCGGACTCGTTGATGATTCCAAAAAAAGTCGGCAATCCTGCCGGCTTTTTCTTTTTGTTTGAGTGCGATGGTGTTAGGGTCCGCAACGCGTCCGTGGTCTTGATCATTTTTTCAAGCCGCGACCCACGCATCGGAGGCACCGCCAGCTATGCAAGCTTTCGCAACCAAGCAGTGTTCAATTCTCAGCTCGCTATTCGTGTTGACCATCACACAAACCAGCTGTGGCGAAAAGTCGGGAGACGCTGTCGGCAAAGACCCCCGCGTTCCAATTTCAGTGAGTCCCTCGCAACCCGCTCCGCAGACGAATTCCGAACCAAGATACACAAACCCAACTGTCGGCTCACAACCTTCAAGCGAAATCCCGAATGCAAGCGATCCTGCACGTCCAACAAATCCGGGCGGCGAAAATCCACCGGGTAACACTTCCGGCTCCGGGAACACTCCTCTCACCCCGCCCCGTCCTGTGCTGACCGTGAGCATCAACGACCTTCACAGCACCAGTGGCAATTTTTGTATGTCGATTTTCGCGTCACCCGATGGGTTTCCTGATTCTGCCGAAAAAGCCATCGTGGCCGAATGTTTCGCTGTGAGCGAGAAATCATTCCAGGTGCAAATCCAGAATCTGCCCGCTGGCACGTATGCCATTGCAGGCTGGCATGATGAAAACAAAGACAAAAAGCTCAACTATAATCTCTTTGGAATTCCCAAAGAGGGTTTGGCGTTTTCGGAAAACGGAAAGCCGAGGCTCACCCCTCCACCAGGGCCGCCACCGTTCGAATCCATTTCTTTTGTGTTCGGAAACGAAGACAGGCTGACTCAAATGAAAACAAGCTATCTGCTTGACCTTCTTTAAGAAGGGTTTCCATCAGTCAATGTCGTAAAGAAATTCCACCCTCAGGGCGTGGATATTGAACAGCGATTGCTTGGGGCCCGTGAGGGTCATGAAAGGCAAGGAAAATCCGAAATAATCGGCACCGATGCTGAATTTCGTGAAAGTCCACAGTTGTCCAAAAGAAGCGTCCAAAGCAATTGAGTCGGTTCGCACCGGACGCTGGTCCGACGTGTCTTTTGCTTTCGTGAGAGCAGGGAACGGATCCTGTCCGGTGGGGCGTTCAAGACTCAAATAGCTCAACCCACCCTTCAACCAGAACCGACCATCCAGTTCCCAAGCACTCCAAAGTCCAGCGCCCTGGCTTTTGAATGAACTGAACAAGACCTTCGACTGCCCCTTCCAAAGATCAATACCAGCGCGGAAATCATCATCCAAAAAGATCGAAGCTGTGATGCCCAACGACGGCAATGTGCTCTGCAGCCCTGCAACATAAGCGCCAACGTAACCCTCGGTTGTGAATCGGTCGTCGATGTCAGCGGCTTCCAGATCGTCGTCTTTTCCGTCAGCGTTGGCTGGACTCGTGCTGGCCCCAGGAGCCGGCTGGGTGGCGGAACCGCTGTTGGGACCCGCGGCTGAAGGAGTCTGCGAGGCCAATGCGACCCCTCCCTGGAACATCAGCAAACCCGCAAAAAGACCAGAAAATACAGATTTTTCTGAGAACATTATCGCCTCGCTCAACAACCCTTGGGAAACTCCAAGGACCACCAAAAGACATTGACCATTTGACCGTTCTAACTTAGCACACTCCCAAAGATTCGGAGGAAACGGACGCTATGAAAATCCTGACACATGCCTTGATGAAGATTGCGTTGATTGTTTTGTTTGCACTTCTTGCTCCGCTCACGGCGGCCGAGGCGTCCTTCAAGATTCCCCAATACCGTTCACAGTCCGTCGAAGTGATCGATATTCACCAACACGTGGGTGATGCGAGTACCATGGGTCCTTTGGGCAAGCAGTTTGTCTTGAGCAATTTGCCCCAATGGTTACCAATGGGCTTCAAGAACTGGAGTCTGGAAACCTACGCAAACCTTGTTTTGCAGCCCTATACACCCGTTTTCGGAACGCGCGCGAGCTGCTTCAGCGCTGGCCTCAGCATGTGCGGATTGATGGCCGTTTATGCGCCACTCACGTGGGGTACGTACGACAATGATGCGATCATCAAGATTATTGACGACGTCCGCAACCGTGGACCAAACGGTGAACTGTCGTACTTTTTCGGATTGGCGAGCCTGAATATCCATCGTTTTCCGGACGCTGCAGACGAGGAACTTGCAAACCTCCGCAAGGCACTGGGTCACCGTTGGATGAAGGGAATAAAGCTCGCGTTCGTGCACAACGAACTGCCGCTCGACGACAAGTCATTTGATGGAATTTACAAAGTTGCTCAGGAATTTGGCGTGTCGGTTTATCACCACATCGGAACATCACCACTTCGCCGCATGAAAGATTTTCCTTCGGACGACGAGCGCAAAAACTACCTCAGGGCTGCAGACCCCACCGGCCTTGAATGGGCGATTGCAAAGTACCCGAACGTCCCGTTCATTTTGGGTCACATGGGATTCGACTTCAACAAGGAAGGCGTCGACTTCTCGGAAGAGGTCTACAAACTCGCAGAGAAATATCCGAACGTTTATCTTGAAATCAGCGCTTTTGGTCTGGCGATGTACGACAAAGACGGCAAATTCATGGACGGAGCACTGCGCCGCCTCAAAGACATGAACATGGTGGACCGCATTATTTATGGTTCGGATGCCTCGGGCCAGCCAGGATCGACAGGTCAGTACGTTCAACTCACGCTCAAGAGCATGGACCGCGTCGGTTACAGCGTCGATGAAGCACGCGCCGTCATGAGCGAGAACGCCCGCAGAATTTACAAATTGCAGAAGTGAAATTGAAACTGCCGTGAACCGGCTAAGGATGGTGGACGGTATCGGGATCGAACCGACGACCTCAGCAATGCCATTGCTGCGCTCTCCCAACTGAGCTAACCGCCCCCGTAAGTCGTTCGTGTACAATAGCCGCCCAACCTTTTGCAAGAGGTCGGGCGGCTTTTTCTTGGCGATGGTTTCGTGATAACCAAAGCTGCAAAAGGAGTTTCAACGACATGGCCTCTGCATTTCAAAACAGCATTTTTTATCAGCTTTTGAATGGACGCACTGCCCGACAAGTGGCTCCACTGGCCATTATGGGTGGAGTCAGCGGTTCTTCGTTTGCACCTTCAGCAAAACTCAGCGAACTCCCCGTCGTTGTTTTCGACTTCGAAACCACCGGTCTCGACGTCAAGACAGCAAGAATCATCGAAATCGGTGCAATCAAATATCGCAACCGCAAAGAAATTGGCCGTTATTCGACCTTGGTCAACCCCGGCCAAAAACTTCCACCCGAGACGTTTGGACTGACTGGAATCAACGATGAAATGTTGGCCGACGCGCCCAGTTTGCAGAACGTCTTTTACGATTTTCATGAATTCATGCGCGGAAGCCTTGGAGTTGCCCACAACGCCGAGTTCGACTGCAACGTCATGCTGCATGAAAGTGCAAGATTAGGAATGAGCTGCCAGTATCATGTGATTTGCACGCTCAAAATGGCACGCGCGCTCGTTCAATCGGAACGCAAAAACCTGGATTCCCTGGCCGCACACTATAATCTGACGTTCGAGTCGCGCCACCGCTCCATCGGCGATATTCTGGTCACCGCTGAAGTGCTTTGGAATATGCTGAAAGAGCACCCCGAGCTGCAAACATTGGCCGACCTGAATGCCTGGCAGGAGCAAATGGCGCAGCTCTGATCCACATCGGAGAGCAGAGCTCATGAATCGTAAAAAATTCAATTGGAATATTGATCTTCGCACTTTGGCTTGGACGATCGTGTTCGTCGGACTGACCTCGGCTTCGGTCGCGACAAACGGCCGAGGCGACTTCCTGTGGCTCGGCGCACTTTTAGGGCTGCTTCTTGCTGGCGCCTGGCATCTTCTGATTCTCCACCCACTGCACATCGAAGAAACACTCGGCAACGAAAGACTGGAACTGAACCTCGAAACACAAAATCTCAAACGACGCCAGCTCAGGCTTCGACGACTTGTTTTTGGAGGCGGAATGCTGGCCTTGTGGAGCATTGCAGTTCTGCCACCGCTTGCACCGCAAGGACGCGAACTTTTTTCGTGGCTGGAAAAGACACTGCGCACAGAACAAGTCGTTTTGCGCGTCGAATACCCGAGCTATCTCGACACCCTGGCTCGCGAAACAAAACTCAAGGGAAATGCGAGCGTAGAACTCGAAATTGATGCCGATGCCTACGTCTCGGTTGCCATCAAATATCGAAAGCAATCTTCCCAATGGTCCGTTTCATTTCGTTCCTTGAACCACAGCAGTAACGTCCAGCCCGTGGCAATACCGACATCAACCCAATTCGGCCACAGTGCTCGTGCCATTCTCGAACAGCTTTCCCTGGATACAAAGGAACCTCAAAAAGTCGAACTATTGGTGCAAAAGAACAACAGCGAATTTGCACGTCAGACACTGGTTTTCACTCCACAACCCAAACCACAGGTTGAATTGAGCAAATCGAATGGTGGACCCGAGCGAGAAGGAAGTGTGGCATTGGACGTCAAAGTCCGATCCAAAATTCCGTTGGCGAGTGTCGAATTCCAGGTTCGCACCGCCTCCGGATACCGCATGGTTAAACCCATTGCAGAATTCGCCAATGCCAACGAACAATCATTCGACGGCAACCGTATCGGATTCAACACCACAGGCATCCCGTTTTCTGCAAAAGACACTCTTTTCATCAAAGCAGTGGCCAATACGGTCGCGGAAAACATCAAGGGCGAATCCGAGGAACTCAAATTCGAAATTGTCACTCGTGAAAGCATCCGACAAGATCTCATCCAGTCCCTTGAGAAATCGTTGCAGGCCCTGCAAAACCAATCACTCTCAAGCGAGCAACTGAAAGACACGCTTTCGCGCGAACTCGCAAAAGCACGAGAATCCGCGCAACAGATGGGTTCACAAAGCGCTGCGGCAAAGCAAACAGAACAAATCTCGCGATCTGCAGAAAAGATCGAAAAATCGCGAGATCAGGCAGCACAAAAGACAGAAAAGAAGATCAAGAATCTTCTGGAAAGACTCAAACGTGAACAGACCGCAAGCCAGGTGCAAAATCTTCTGGCCCGTCTGCAGAATCTCAAGCTTTCGATTCAGCGCGCCTCACCTGACCAACTGTCTCAACTGGGCAAGGATGCCGATGAACTGCGCGGTGCTGCGACCAACCTCAAAAAGCAATTGTCGGCCATGGTGGAAAAGCCAAACTCGGGACTCACGCTGCAAGAAAAACAAGCCGCGCTCGGCGAACTTCAGATGGACAATACTCCCGGGAATTTGAAAGATCTTGAACAAAGCCTCAAAGGCGCAAAACAAACAGAATCGGTCAACAAATCACAATCCACTTTGGAACACGCACAAAAACATCTGGGTGGGGTGCTTTCGATGCTCCAGCAGGCACGTCAACGTGCGATGCGTGACGCGCGCGAGAAACTCACCCGCGCCGACAGTGAATTACAAAATGCGCGACGTAATCCCAAGGAATCCAAAGACGCATTGCGCAAGTCGCAACAGGATCTCGACTCGCTTCCCGACATTTCAAACGACTTTCAGGAAGCCGCCCGGGATGCCCAAAAAGGCAACCAAAAGGCACGCCAGGGTGCACAGTCGGACGACGACCAACAAATGGAGTCAGGCATGGATGAAGCGCAGGACGGGATTGTTCGTGCCCTTGCAGCGCTGCAGGACGAAGAAGAAGCCGAACGACAGAGTCAACAAGAACAGGACGGTCAAAACTTCAGAAGTGCCCAGGAGGCAATCGCGGCTCAAGGCCAACTGGATATGGGTTGGCGTCGACAGATTCTTGAAGAAATTGCCCGTCTGAGGTCCGCAGGTGAACCTTCCGATTCGCCTGCCATCCAATACCTCGAATCCCGATTGCGGTAGGAAGAAGAACACCTTGGCAAACCGTCTCTTTACCCGAAATCGAATCCGTGGCGTAAGTTTTCACCGCGGCAGAAGTGGCCTTCCGGGGCGCCGCCCGAGCGGAGATGAATTTGCCGTGGGAATTTCTTCATTGAACGGTTTGAAATCAGGTTTTTCGTCTTCGTCGCATTGGTCGGGACCATCGCCGGAACAAATTCGTGAAAGCGCGCCTGAGGGTTTCAAAAATTCAGACCTCCGCAGGTTGATGGCCGACCATGGGCGCAATGAGCTGCACACGCTGGTATCAGAATCAGTTGATCACCTGGTTCAGTTGAAGCAGCTTGCACGCTCGGTCGAACGTTTTGCTGGCGAAGACGAACCCGATCGCAAATTTATGGGCTCCGAAACTGACGACGAACTGTCTGCCAATCCGATACAGGAAATGCGCATCGAAGCTCTGCGCGTGCAACGTTTGTGGAAACTCCGTCTCGAATTGCTCGAGATGATTGCTATGGCACAGGACTCACTCCGGAGTTCCGGCACAGGACTTTCAAGAAAGCGTCGGCCGCCGGCGGGAGAGTCCGATCCTCAGCCGAAATAAGCACGAGCCGGCGTTCCATCTGCAGCCCAGCCACCGGCAGTACTTGTACTTGAGCGTCTGATGTCATCGAAAGTCGGCTGACAATACTCAAACCGATGTTCTTTTCGACCATCCGCAACATGCTCTGTGTCGAGCGCAGGGTCATGACGATGCGCGGATGCACATAATGACGACGAAATTCACCGTCGATGATGGCTCGCACAGTTGAACCCTCATCAAACAGGATCATGTGTTGTTTGCTAAGATGCATGGGCAACAATCGCTTGCCACTGGCTTCAAGCATTTTTCCGACTTTGACGAGCGGGTGAAGAGGACTGGCAATCACCTGCAGCGTATCCTGGATTTCACCATGAATGCGCAAGCCTTCTGTCTCT
>JBDLRR010000440.1:0-7745 GCA_039799985.1 Pseudomonadota bacterium
TGCTGCCCTCTATCGCTGGTGCGATTTTCAACTTGGCAAATGCCGAGAGAGAAGTCGCGTTGGAAGGTATTTGCATTGATTCACTGAACCAGAAACTTGAAACAGCAATTCAAACAGCAACAGCATCGGCCAAAATCCTCGGCGCAGAGCTTCAGGCTCGCTCAGCGAAGCTGAAGGCCAAAATGGGAGGAGCAAATCCATGAAACGAAATGTTCATCTCGTAAACACGCCGACTCAAAAATCGCTGATCACAAGTTCCAGCATCTTGGTGGCTGCCTTGGCTGTTGTCTCGATGAGTGCCTGCAACAGTTCAAAGAGCGCGGACCCGAAATCCGTCGGTAAAAAATCAAGTTCGAACCTGGCTGCTCAACAGGTAAAGGGGCGCATTTCGGCAGAAGAACTCGACGGTGCAACCATGCGCCTGAATCTGTTTGGCGTGTCATATCTTGAAACGAGCCGATTCAAATTCCCGATTTTGAGCTATTCGTTTCCAGAAAATGCAGACTATGTGCAAATCATTCGTTGTCGTGCAGATGCCAAGCTGGGCGACCTTGACACCGTCGAAATCGGAGCTGCAAACACGCAGGTTGCAGACCAAAAATACAAAACGAACGACTACTGGAAGGCTATCTCGAGTACCTTTGGCTGTGTGACCATTGCCTCCAGTGTGTCGATCGACAAGTTTGTCGACTATTTTGCAAGCGATGGAAACTGGGTCTACGTGAGTCGTGCCTGCGTCCAGTCGTCGCGGTTGCCGCTCGACAGCGCAGACGCAACCGTGAGCCCATGCTCGCGTCAGGTTTCAAAAACCCCCGAATTGCGTGGTTACATCAACAAAGAAAAATCCCTGTCGGCCCAGCGCAAAACAGAACTGTTGGCCCAACGCGACAAAGTCGACAGTCTGGGTCGAAATATTGTTTACAAGGCAAAGCAACTGGATACTGAGATCAGCCGCTGCGAAGCGGAACGCGGGTCAAATCGTGTTTCTCAGAAACGGCGTGCTGCCATTGGCCAACTGCTTGGAATTGGCGTGGGGCTTGGCTCAAAGATGATTGCCGACCCTGCAACACAATCGATTGTGGGTGGTCTGGATGTTGGAGGAATCTTCAAAGACCTGTCTGCCCAATCGGCCGACTTTTTGCCGCCGGATTATTGTCCACCGGCTGACCGTCTTGCCAAGGAAATCGAGATCGACAAGCAACAAATCGAACTCGAATCCGAAAGCTACAAACAAAGCATCAAATTGTTTGGAGATGCGCTATGAAAAACATCACCAACAGACTCAAATCCACGGGTGGATGGTGCGTCAACGGAGCTGCTTTTGGATTCTTGCTTGCGGGCAACATCGCATGTGTGGACACTCCCGCATCAACCAAAAATCCAAGCAACTTGTCTGCGCAATCATTGATGGATCCAAACGCAGCATCAGCTACAGTGAGTTCTGCAACCAAACGCTTTGAAGGACTCAAAGGTGATGTTCCTGTGGTGAGCATTTCATACGGTGGAGCGGACTCCGCCGAAGTCTGGCGCTGCAGAGCGAGCTTTTCGATGGTGTATGGCAATGGTCTGCAAAAATTATCCGACCTTCCAAAATCTTCGCCCGAATACAGAGCTGCTGCGGCGGAAGCATTCAAGCGCATGCGCGGCGAACTTTCGTCGTGCAGGGCCATTGCCTCTGCCACGACAGCACAAACAGTGACCGACTTCGCTGCCACAGAAGGAAAATTTTACTACGTCGTCAATCCGTGTGTTTCGGAAGCTGCTTCAACCACAAAAAGAGCCGGCTGCAGTTTCGCCCTCGAAATCACGCCTGTCCTGGACTACAAAAATACGCGAACCGATTATGAAGTTGAGGTTCTGGCGGGCATGAGCTCGGCTGAAGGACGCCTTTACGGAAACTTCAACGGCATGCGCCGCGCCGCCGAGGAAGCGAACACCTCCTACGCTGCCTGTGTTGAACAAGCGGCTGCAGATCGTGCGCAGCAGGCGCAGCTGATGGGACTCATCAAATTGGTCAGCGCAGCTGTGGTGACTCCCCTCGTCAATGGCCTTATGGCCGGAGTTGGCACTGCGCTGAATGGCGCAATCAACGAGCTTCTTGGCAAAGCTGCTCCACAGCAGATCATGCAAATCGATTGTCCGCCGGCGAAGGTCAAACTCGAGTATTACAATCAACTTCAAAGCCAGACAGTGCAGATTGCAAAAGAGGTTCTCGAAGCCCGCAGCAAACTGGCCGAGTTCGACTCACAATACGCGAGCGTTGAAAAAGAACTCGCTGCTCTAAAGAGTGGCAACAAGTAAATCACTAAAATCGTCAAACTCACCAATGCCCGGTTGACGCTCAGTTGGCCGGGTTGATAGATTGAAATTGTTACTTTTTTGAAACAATACAGGTGCTGCAAACAATCCACGGAGGGATTTCGGTTGCATCTATCTTTCGTCAGGCGTGTTTTTCGAGCCTGTCATTTCAAAAAAACTGCGGTCGTATGTGCCGTGGGCCTTACGAGTTGTGGCCAAAAGACCTCCGATCCAGCTCATGCAGATGCCAATACGACGTTCCTGCGACCGACCAGATATTCGCAAGGCCTTCGTTACCTTGATGACAACCTGCGCAACAAAGCCATTGTGGGCGACGAAACCACCCGCGCACGGCGTTGGCGCCTGAATTGGAACCCAGGTCACTGCACAAATCCCAAAGGGCCTGCTCTGCAGATTTCAACCAACCTGGACACATTCGATCAAGGCAACGCCTATTGGCTCTCGTGGTTGAGCATCCAAGCGTACCGACAGATTGAAGCCACAGACCAATTGCGCCAGATGGGCCTCACCAAGATTGATTTCATCCAGGAACAAACAACGAGCTTTCAAGCGTTCGTTGCCTCCAACAGCAAATACGTCATCGTGAGTTTTGCGGGAACCTCAGATCTCATCGACTATATGACCGACGTCACCTTTGCCAGCAAGCCTGAATTCTTTCCGGGGATCCCGGGTCGGGTACACACGGGTTTTCTGAATGTTCTTGAAAAGAGTTGGCCGAAAGTCTTGTCACTGGTGCGCGAACATTCAAGCTCGGGTCAGCCAATCATTCTCACAGGGCACAGCCTGGGAGGCGCGCAGGCAGTCATCAGCGCAACCCGACTTGCCACTTTGGGTTTTCCTGTTGACTCGCTCTATATCTACTCGGCACCACGCATTGGTGATGACACCTACGCTCGCTTTGTTGCAAGACTGTTTCCCAATCGAATTTATCGCTTTGTGAACAACGAAGACGTCGTTCCACGTCTTCCGCCGCCGCGCGTGGCTGCAAAGAATTTCAGTCTGCTGTTTCCCGAGGAATCGCGCGAGGCTGTGCAGAGCGTATTCGAGACTCTCAGCTACACACACATCGGCAGTTTGCTGATGCAGGATGCGCGTGGAAATTTATTGAAGCCACGGGAATACTCCGAAGTCGAAGACGCCGACTACTGGGAGACCGTTGTTGGCCGGAGCCAAGGCCGCTCCATTCCGGCAGCAGTGTTTGCAAATTGGCGGATGCTCTTTGACCACATCCCTTTTGCAAGTCATTGTCAGCTGAAGACTCCAGTTGCGTCTGGCTTTACCCAAGCCACCGACTTTCTCGAATGACGAGTGGGACCATGTTGAACAGGTTGTTTTTGTCGAAAATCGTTTTTGCAGCGGCAATTGTGCCGTTGGCCGCCTGTATTTCGATGGGAGCAAAAGAGGGAGATCCCGAGCCCGTCAGCGCAGCAGCTGTGACCCCCGCGCAAATTTCGCCGGAAGAATGCGTCAACTACGTCCAGCTCAAACGCGATGAAGATTTTCAATGCGAATTGTCAGATGGCAGCACACGCCCATTGAAACCTGGTGAGCGTCGCTCAACACCCCTGAGCCGTGAAGAAATTGAGAAGGTCATCGCAAGCAATCGCGAAGACACGCAGCTCTGCTTTGAAAGCCTGTTGCCAAAAGACGCAAAACTCGAAGGAAAACTGTACATCACCTTCGACATCGAATCGGGCGGAAAAGTGGCCAATGCGACCTACAATGAAGGCCGCTCAACGTATAAAAACCCGAAGCTTGGCGCGTGCCTTGTGAACAAGGTCAAGAATTGGAGATTTCCTGTTCTGACAACCGAAGACACTTTGCAGATCAATTACCCGTTCCACCTCATCAGCGCAGATCCGGCGCCGCAGCAGTAATCCAAATTATTTCCCTGATCACTTTGGAGCACTCAGAACAGACCGCTCACCGCGATAGAATTCAACATCATCTTCATCGAATTCCTGCTCGCCCTGGCTTGAACCGCCAGGCATGAGTTCAACAACTGCTGCGCCTGTGCCAAACAGACCTTCGTAGGCCAGAATGCGTCCACAAAAATCGTTGCTGCTGCCCAATGCGGCCGAAAGCCACCAGATGGCTTTCAACTTGGAATCCGCATGTGCTTCGCGGGAAAATTGCCGCGCCAGTTGGGCCACGTCTTCAAGTCTGCCCAGGCCCAAAAGCTCGAGCAGCTTGCGGTTCCATTCGTCATCTTTTTGCGAAGAAATAGAGTCTTGAGCGGGAGTCGTGGGGCGCGTCCACATCCGGTTTGAAAGCGCTGTTGAAGCAATTGCAACCGCGCGCAGTTTTTTACCACGCGCCGCGTCGGCAGCGGCTTTTCCAAGCACGATGGTTTCAGCCCGATCGGCATACATGTTGCAGGAAACCAATGTGCACGGAATCCGGTTGTCGGGGTTCAAGAGCCCCAGTGCAACCAACGATCCCGTGTCGATGGGAAAGCCACGATATGCAACTCGACGGGTGTGCAAGCCGCGATCCTTGCCTGCTGCAATGTACGCATCAGCATATTCGACGTGCACCGGAAAGTTGTATTCCATGGTGCCGAGGTCATGAAATTCATGGTCGACGTGCACACCATTGGGACGCGCATCTGCCTGAATCTGATGCCCCAAAACGCTGGGCCATTGGGTCGAATAAATCACCAACACGTCGGGATTGAGTTCCACAATGCGCTCGCGCAGCTTTTGAAAGCCATCGCGCACTCGAGCCCATGCCGGCGATTTTTCGGGTGCCAACAAAGGCTGCGGCAGACCCGGAACAATGAATCCGGCAACAAAGCCGTAGGAGGTTTCGTCGAGCGTTTCCATGTCTTCACATCCTCCATTCAACAACGGCATTGCCGGTGCCAATCACCGTTCCATAGGCATGCACGGTTGCAGGCTTGGTTGGAAAGTTCATTGCTGCCAACAGCCACGTGAGGCAACCGGCGCGGGTTTCAGACACAGCTTGATCGGTGAAGTCGGGCATTTCGGCAATCACCTTCTTGGACTCTCCTGCACGCATCATCTTGAGCATGCGCATGTCCCACAAATATTGATTGTGGTTGTAGATGTGCTCGTGGGTCATGTCTTCGGGAACTTGTGGTTCCTCGGTAAAATGCCGGTGCGAAAGCGAACAGGACGCCAACAAAAGAGCACGCCGACCTGATTTCTCGATGGCAGCCCTGGTGGCATGTCCCAGTGCGATCATTTGCTGCTGGCCAACATCGTTGCTGAAGTAATCAAACGCCGCATTCGACGAAATCGAGACGATGGGTTTGTCCCACCCCGGGCGCGACAAATGACAACTGATGATGGTGCCATAATCAACACGGAATTTTGGGTTGCGCATGAGCGCTGTTTCAAGGCCCAGTGCCTTGCCTTCTTCTGCGATGGCTTCGGCCAGGCCAACGTCGACTTTGAGATCGTAGTTGTAGCGAAACAGATGCGGAAAAACAGGATCAACAGAAAGTCCCTTGAATTGCGGAACGGCAAGAAGATGATGCCCCACCACTGTGCGCCAGTGGGGGGTGTGGACGATGATCACATCAAAATCATCCTTCTGCAGACTGTTGCGCAGACGCTCGTAGCCCCAACGCAATTCTTCCCAACCACACTCCGAGCGAGGTTCGTTTTGCGGCGGATTTTCTGCATAAACCAAATGCGGTGGATGCGGCGCCAACACACCGGCAACAATACTACCCTGCCCGTTCTTGCTGTTCATCGGCCATTCTCCTGCGTGTGTTCGGCGAACTCGGTCCAGTCGTATTCGTACATGTCTTTGTTAGGATCCCAATCGTCCCAGGTCTTGATGCCGCGCAACTGCGCTTCGTAATTTGGTGGAACAATGCCTTCCACGAGAAAGGCTTTTTGGCGATGCAGCGCATAGGGATTTCGGAATTCAAAACCCAAAACTCCCAGCACGCCACGCGCCACATACCAGGTTGCCTGCGGATTCCAGCCGTGAGCGATTTTGATAACAACACCCAACCCTTGCGGGAAATCGGGGTGCACCACCGAGAGCCCCAAAAGCCCGTCGGCACCTTCTTTGGCAATCACCTTTCCTTTGCAGGCCTTGAGGATCGTCGAATCGAGGCGATTGAATCCTCCGACGAGGTCGGGATGCCGATTCATGGCTTCCCAGATCCAGTCTTCGTCTTTGTGTTTGGCCAGATCGGCATAGAGCATGGCGAGTTCGGTCACGGTGTTCGACACAGTGGGCAACCCACAGCCGTCGCGCGCCACACGCAAAGGCCGCCATTGGCTGCCCAGGGTTTTGCGAAGTTCGGCAATGTAGGAAGAAAAGAACGGATGGTGCGGAAGAGTGTAGCCAACCCTGTCCCAACCCATCGACTTGAAGCCCTTGAGGATGGCTGCGTGCTCGCCCGAACAAGGGTGATACCAGCGGCGTGGGCGGCGCACCTGCCGACCAAATTGCACAAGGGGAACGTCCAGTGGGGTTTGCATTAACCCCCACTCCGCTTCGTCGAGCAGGCTCATTGCGGCTGCCACATGTTCGGTGCTGCCATTGTGGCTCGACACCGCGATTGCCTTTTGTTCCCAGGATGTGCTTTCGGCGAGCGTCTTTGCCAATGGCTTGAGCATGAACGGCTTCATCATGCTGCGCCCGTAGCACAATACATTTCCGCCAAAGCTGTGCACCAATTTTCCGCCGCTGGCCCACGCCACAGCGCCATGAATGGTGGTCTCACTGACTCCGTTGCGGCGGTAATCCACCAGCGGCTGCCAATCGACATCGCGGCCGGTTGGGATGCCAGGAATGCGCTCACCAAGAGGATCTTTGGGATACAAATTTGCGCCGGGGGAAATGATTGCTTCCAGCCTCGAGGGACTCATTCCAAGATTCCTTTGCCCTAACATCGCTTTGTGCCTGTAAATGACAGCTTTTCATACTCCCAAAGCAGACTTGGGGCAAATTCCTGGAAATAACTCATCGGAAAGCACGAAGCAGCTAGAAGGCGCCACCTTCTGCTCAAAGCAAAGGCCTTCGACGCGATGCAAAAAACAAATCAAAAAGGCACAATAAAATACCATATCAACTTATCTGAACAGCGGCGCAACGATGAAAGTCAGCACTGCGCGTATTTATATAGAGGTTGATCTGATTGTTTTTGGCGACTCTTCTGATGGCAGTCATTCAGAGAAAATGGCTATGAGTATTCATGGATGCCAGAGCAAAAGATACTGAAAGTTACAAAAATTCCGACCCGCAAACTTGTTGTTTTAGTTGGGACGGCTCTTGGTCATAAAACTACATCAATGAAAAGATAAATGTGTTCGCAGAAGTGGTGAATACCGAAGAAATCGTCTCCGCAGTTGGCCCACATTCTGCCAATTTATTTCTACTTGGCAACTCCCATTTTTTAGGTGCAATGAAATTTGTTGGAAGTGATAGTTAGTCGGTGACGA
>JBDLRR010000441.1:0-4262 GCA_039799985.1 Pseudomonadota bacterium
ATTTTCAGTATTGACAAGGTTATTGACCATTCCTGCGGGCAGAAATGTCGCGTTTCACCGGTAGCTCTGGTCACCTCAAAACCGAAGTTGGAGAGATGAAGCAATGAGACAAGCGGGTTTGCTCGTGGAACGACTCAAAAATGGCGAAGCCGCACCCAACAAGCACTTCAACCCTTATTTGCATGAAGCACTCGACTATCAGGGCATTCTTTTCACCGGCGCAGAATGGGCGGAAAAAGACAGCTCCGTCTTTGCTGCCAGCGAAAAGCCTCTTCTCATCGAGATTGGCTGCTATATGGGCAAGAACGTCCTTGAATTTGCAACCCACAATCCGGATTGGAACGTTCTGGGTATCGACATCACCTACAAGCGTGTCGTGAAAACTGCCCGAAAGATAAAGACCTTGGAACTTCCCAATGCCAAGATTCTCATCAGCGACGCCAGAGATGCCCTCAAAAGCATTCCCGACAATTCGCTTGCCGGAGTTTGCGTGTTTTTTCCTGACCCGTGGCCAAAAAAGAAGCACCTCAAAAACCGGCTTCTGCAATCACCATTTTTGAACCTTCTGGCGCAAAAACTGCGCCAGAACGATGGTTTCTTTTGGTTCAAGACCGACAGCGAAGACTACTTCCTGAGCGTTCAGGCAACAGCCGCAGAACTCGGTTGGAGCGAATCAGAACCCGACGTGCTGCCCAGCGAACTCGCCCCACTTCCCTACACAACCGTTTTTGAGGCACTCTTCCAAAGTAAAAATCTTCCGATCTACCGCCGGGTCTTCCTGCCACCCCAAAAGGCCTGATACTCCTGCGGATGACAACCGGAAACGCAGGCAGGATTGGTTCACAAGTGACGCAAGAAAATTCCACTTCCCAGAACTCATCGCAGAAAGCGGCCAACAAGAGCGTCGATCCAGACATAGCCGATGCCCGTAAGGCAGCTCTGAAAGCCGCACTCGGAGCGGGAGTGCTGGCGCTCAGCAAATTGATTCTGTTTTTCATATCCGGCTCGATGGTTGTGGCATTGTCTGCATGGGACAGCGCCCTGGATGTGTGCGTCAGTGGCATCAATCAAAAGGTAATCCACTTTGCCCGCCAGCAGCCTGACGAAAAGCACCCTTACGGACATGGCAAAGCCGAATCCATGGCTGCTCTTGTTCAGGGAGCATTGATTGTTGGCGGTGCGTTGCTGATCATCATCTCCAGCGGGCAAAAACTGTGGGAAGCTTTTCACGGTAAAACCACGCCCATAGATTATCCTTGGCCAACAGCGATTTTCTTTTTGGCTTCGGCCGCTGCCAGTATCTTCATTACCCGCAGCCTCAAACGCGCATCACAAAAATACAACAGCCCCGCACTTGAGGCAGATTCCGAACACTACCGTTCAGATGTTGTGGCAAACATCGCGAGTGCAATCTCAATTGCTGTGATCGCAATTTCTCAAATCCCCTGGCTGGACCCTTTGTTGGCAACACTTTTTGCGCTCAATATTGGCCATGGTGGATCCAAGCTCATTGCAACCAGCGTCGACGAGCTGCTCGACCACGATCTTCCCGACAACTTCAAGGAAGAAGTACTGAAGGTCATCAGCGAAAGCAGCGAGCAGATTATCGACGTTCACAATTTTCGCGGGCGACGCAGTGGTCACCGCTACTTTCTCGACTTTCACATCACGCTTCCGTCAAATCTCGACTTTCGCACGGTTCACGAAATCACTGAACACGTAGAAGAGGTTATTGAAAAACGCTTTGATGCCGATGTGGTTGTGCATGCCGACCCGTCCGACAACGCCATGGTCCGCAGTCGCACAGCTCCAGGACTTCACAGGGCAATGCACCCGATCGAAAAAGTGGATTCGCAAAATTGACTCTGCACTATGCCAAACCAAACCCACTTTTGAATAAAAAACTCCTGGAGGGGGGCATCGAGTGGAGTTCAGTCATCGACACCAGCGGTTGGAACGAGCACTGGAACAATCATCAACCGGCGCCCGAACTTGAAGGCGATCACAATTTTCTCAGCGACTGGCTGACCAAAGGCTTTCAGTCGGGAATGACTTTTCTGGAAAAAAACAGCGAAGCCAGAAAAGATCTGCGCAAGATTTTTCCGGAAGTGAAATCTGTCTTGTCCATTATCGTCCCTTATGCGGGCGGTGCGCAGGTTCGTTCGGGTTCAGGGGACAAAAATAAATTTCAATCCGATCAATCGGACAATGAACCCATTCCAAAAAACTCTCTTGCACAGACAACCGCCCGCTACGCTCGCGTACCCGATTACCATAAGGCTATCAAAAAACAGCTCAACGACATCCTCACCGATTGGGCACAGGAAGGAAAAACACTTGGCCTCCTGTCTCACACTCCCAGCTGGCGAGTGGTCACCGATTCACTCCCGTTTCTTGATCGTGCTCACGCCCGGTTGGCCCGCTTGGGTTTTATTGGAAAAAACACGATGCTGATCAGACCAGGATTGGGGAGTTATTTTTTTATTGCGCACGTGCTGCTGGATTGTTCATTCGGCGAGGCAAGCGATCCATCAGGCAGCCGACCAGTCGCCGCAGACGCGATCGCAGATCTTTCTTGCGGAGATTGCACGCGCTGCATCGACGCATGTCCAACCCAGGCGATTGTTGGACCACGGACACTGGATTCCAATCGATGCCTTTCCTACTTGACGATCGAACACAGAGACGTCGTCCGGGCAGAAGACATCAAGCACTTCGCAGAGCATTTTTATGGCTGTGATGTTTGTCAGGAAGTCTGCCCCTACAATTTCAAAACGAGCCCCTTCAAAACCATCAAGCCGTTCCAGAAACAAAACAATTGGTTGAAACAGCTGAGTGCGCTAGACGTTGCGCAAATGAGCCAAGCCGAATACGAACGGTGGTTTGGCGGCACCGCGATGACGCGCGCCAAATACGCCGGCCTTGTGCGCAATGCGCTCTACAGCTTGCATGCAAACCGGGATCCAAAGCTAATTCAAGCTCTGGAAGTTTGCTCAAAATCAAACGAGCCGTTGATTCTCAAAACAGTGGATCAACTGAAGGCAATCAATAAAGATTAGTCTTGTTTTTTTCGGCTAAAAATTCGCGTGGCAAGCGACCCAAAACAAGCTCAACCTGATCAGTCTTCTCTTTTCGGAAAACCCTCAAATCCATCTTGCTGCCAGGATTCAAGGAAGCCATGAGGTTCTGAAAAGCCGCGACATCGAGAATTCTTCGACCGTTTGCAGCAACGAGTATATCGCCCGCCACCAAGCCCGCCTTCTCAGCCGGTGAGCCTTCGATCACGTGCTGAACCTTGATCCCAAAAGATTCATTGCCGCTCGTCTCGCCACTCATGTTTGTCAGATTGACTCCAATCCAACTCAACTTCGCAAGGCCCGCGGGTCTGCGCAGATTCTCAAGTAACGGTTTGGCGACGTCGGTTGGTATTGCAAATGAGATACCGCGCGCATCAGAAAGCAATGCGGTGTTGATGCCAATCACTTCGCCTCGGAGGTTAAACAAGGGTCCACCCGAGTTTCCTGGGTTTATCGCAGCATCTGTCTGCAGAAAATTGTCGTACGGGCCTTCTCCAATCGTCCGTCCTTTTGCTGAAAGCAAGCCCGAGGTCACCGTGTGACCAAATCCGAACGGATTTCCGATCGCAAAGACGCCCTCACCAATGCGCGCCTTGCTGCTCGATCCGAATTTCAAGACCCGAGCTCGTGGCCAAGGATTGTCCAGCTTCAACAACGCCAAATCCGCCTGTTTGTTGAACCCGACCAGCTTTGCGCGCAATCCCCACTTCTGATTTGCCGGCACGACCTCAATCGACACCGCATCTTTGACCACATGAAAATTGGTGACCACAAAAGAAGAGGATTGAAAGAAAAACCCAGAGCCACGCGATCGAGGCAATTCTTTTTTGACAACTTCCAAAGGAGCCACAAAAAGCTTGAAAAAAGGATCCAAACTTTCGGCTCCTGACTTGTCGCTCGGAATTTCCCGCGCCGAATCCTCACCTTTGGCCCCGTGCAAATTGTCACGAGTTCGGATGTTGACCACGCCTGGCAACACCTTTTCAACCACGTCTGCAATCGAGACCACCTGGATGGCGTAGGCTGGCGCTGGCGCGCCAATGAACACTCCAACGGCCAACAACATCTTTAGGAAACTGACCCGCGCCATGCCGGCGACTCCCTTTTTACGGCCCGTTGCCTGGGTAAAAATCTGGATATTGCTGATGCTAGCAATGTTCACACGAATGGGGATGGCGAAGGTTC
>JBDLRR010000442.1:0-3232 GCA_039799985.1 Pseudomonadota bacterium
CAAACGTTGAAAAAATCACCGCCGAGGCACGCGACATCGTCTCTGGACAAAAGGCAAACATCGCGGCAACACTCGACACTCTGCGTGAGTCGATCACCAGGGTCAATGGACTGCTTGCGAAGCATGATGGACGCATCGACGAAATCATGCTTGCAGTTGCAGATGCAACCAAGGACATGAAAGTCTTCAGCGCTGAATTGCGCAAAGTGATGTCCGGTGAAAATAAAAACAGAATCGAAAACATCGTAGCCGCACTCGATGACTCCATGCAGAGCGTGCGGCAAGCAACAAGCAAAGTTCAGCTGATTGTAGACAAAGTCGAAAAAGGCGAAGGAACCCTCGGGCAATTGGTCTCCAAAGACGACGCAGCCAATGAACTCAGGACGACCCTCAAGAGTGTGCAGGAAATCCTTAAACCTGCCGCGAAACTTCGGGTGGAAGTCGACTACAAGGGTGAATTGCGCAGCGACGACACCCGATACATCGGCAACGCGGGCAACCATTTCAACCTCAGATTGGCAACCCGCCCTGACAGATACTATTTGTTGGGAGTTTCCGATTCACCGCAGGGCCGCAAGATCACCGAAGAGAGAACAACGGTTACAAAAGACTCATCCAACGCCGACATTACCCGCATCGAGACGACCACATCGGAAGATCGTCCACGCATCAAATACAACGCTCAATTCGCCAAACGCTTCGACAACATTGGCGTCAGATTTGGGTTATTTGAGAGTTATGCCGGTGTTGCCGGAGACTTGTACTTGTTCTCGGACCGTTTCAGCACCTCAGTGGAAGTCTTCCAGTTCGGCGAGGACCAGACTCAAGCCGATTACAAGTCCAAAGGGTTCGCTCGCGTCAAGGGCTACGCAAATATTTTTGTTACGCCCAACATTTATATCACGGGCGGTGCCGACAACATCGGCCGCACACCCAAACCCGTCTCGTTCTTTGGTGCCGGTCTTCGCTTTTCAGACGACGACCTCAAAGCCGTTATAGGCGCGGCAGCACTGGCAAAATAAGGCCTCGTGGGAAAAAAATTCCTAAAAAACTCAAGTTCGTCAATTTGCCGTCGATGATCCTCATAGGTCAACTTAGAGGATTCGACCATGTGGAAGACAACTCTGTCACTCGCTTTTGCGGGTGCATCATCCGTATGCTGGGCAGGTCCGCAAACAGGCGGACGCCTCATTGCCATGACGACAAACAGCCTCGCCGACGCTGCTCCCACAGTCCTGCAAAACCGTTTTTTCACCAAGCAATTGCGTCTCGAAACCGGGGTCAGTGCCGGCACCATATTGAACGAAAGTTATTCAAGCACAAGTTCATTCGGTGGCAGATTGGGGCTCTTTCTAAGCGAGAAAGTCGGAATCGAATACAACTATGCTGCGTTCAAGGCAGCAGATTCTCCGGACCTTCAGGCACTGCGCAAGCAGGAAGTGTGCGTTGCACTGGAATGCCGTTCGATTGAACCAAGCTTCATTCGTTTGACAAAAGCCCACCAGCTGCAGGTCGTCACCGCACCGATCTATGGAAAAATAAATCTCTTTGATTGGTTGATTCTCTACTCGGACCTCACACTCAGCGCAGGTGCCGCACGAGTGGAAACATCTCAAGGACAAAAATGGGCGGTGACCCCAGGCATTGGACAAAGATTCTACTTTTCTCGCTCATTCAGCCTTCGGGTTGATGCGACTGATATCTACTTGAAGCAATCGGTCACCAACGGAGAAACAACCGTGAGCAACTGGCGTCACAACTGGGTGGCACAGTTCGGCCTCAGTGCTTTCCTCAACTCGGGAGAATGAGATCATGAAACGATCATCGCTTTCCTGGAAAATTGGCGGATCACTGGCACTGTTGATTCTGAGTGTGGGGCTTTCGACACCGGCTTTCGCGGAAAAAGGACAAGCAGAAAGCTCAGTTCAGACAAGAAAAGGTCAAGTAAAAAACAATGCAAAGAAATCGCCCAAGGAAATCATGCTCCTTGACAAAGCCTGGCAACAGAAAAGCGAATCATTGCTCAAGAAACTTGCCTTTATTGAGCAACTGCAAAAGGATTTGGATACCCAGTTCCACACCCTTGAAAACCAGTCGCGTATTTTGATGGCCCAGGCAATTGTGCTTGTCAGCGAAGAAACAAGCCGCATGGCTGCGGTTGAATTTGTCAAAAGGGCTGCTGAGCTTGCGCCTTTGAAGACCAACAAAACCGCAACTGCAATTGTTTGGAAAGAGTTCCAAAAGAAAATCGGAATTAACGATAGCTCCAACTACAACGCGCTGGCAGAGATTGCGCGGGCACTGTCGACCTCCGGACAATCAGGCAACGATGCTCAGTGGCATTTTTTTCTTGGAATCGCTGCCAAGAACCAAGGCAAAATCGAAGACGCTTTGGCTCACCTTGCAAAGGTCGAGCCAACTTCGCCTCTGTTTCGCCATGCCCGCCTGAACGAAGGACTTTTGAACGCCGCAAATGGTCAGCTCCAGCGGGCAAGAACTGCGCTCGAAACTGTCCTCTCGATCGACACGACAGACGCAGAAAAAAGCTCGAACATGGACAATGACAACATCGTCAACCTGAAGGAAATCGCAGCTCTCAATCTTGCGAGACTGATGTTTGAGAACAAAGAATTCAAGGATGCTCTGGCATTTTACCGCAGCATCGATTCAAAAAGCCCGTTGTTCTATGAGAGCCTGAGTGAGCAGGGTTGGGCATTCTTCATGGCTGGTCACCCCAATCGGGCACTGGGAGCCGAGTATGGCGCCACCAGTCCTTTCTTCAACAGTCAATTCCAACCCGATCAGTACTTTCTGAGTGCCTCGGTCAATTACTGGCTGTGCGACTTTGCGGCAGCCCGACGAAATATTCGCGCGTTTGTTGCCCATACGAAAAACGACGCCGCTTTGCTCAACAAATGGAAAGCTGCAGAATCCGCCAGTGCGGAAGATAAAAAACTTCTTGTCCAAAAAGCATTCTCTATTGCTGAAGCTCTGGTGCTTGGAGTCAGTGCGCAAAACAGTTCACTTGGACCACGCAGTCTACAGACCATCGCCAACAAACCCTTGATCGTGAAAAAGATGAAATCGCTGCAGATGATGCGCGAGAACAGGCTCGCTTTTCAGGCCGACAAGTGGCCCCTGCGCATCAAGAAAGCTGTCATGAACGCTCTCGTCAAGCGCGAAGAGGCTGAACAGGCACAAGTCGGATCGCATGTATTGGCCATCATCGACT
>JBDLRR010000443.1:0-16924 GCA_039799985.1 Pseudomonadota bacterium
CGCATTCAAAGACGCACGAGCTCAGGTTGAGGGCGGCATCTCGCGCATGATGAATATCAAAGGCACGAAGTCTGCCGACGAGATTCACCGCAAACTCGGCAAGCTCATGTGGGACAACTGCGGAATGGCGCGCAGCGAGCAATCACTCAAGAAGCTGCTCGAGGAAATCCCCAAGGTCCGTGATGAATTCTGGAATGACCTGCGGATTCCGGGCGATGCAGCGACGCTGAATCAGGAATTGGAACGTGCCGGCCGCGTTGCAGACTTCATTGAATTGGGCGAGCTGATGGCGCGCGATGCGTTGGAACGCAAGGAATCCTGTGGTGGTCATTTCCGCACAGAATTCCAAACTGCAGACAACGAAGCCCAGCGCGACGACGAAAACTTCTGTCATGTGGCGGCTTGGGAACACCAAGGTGAAGGCAAGCCAGCAAAACGTCACACAGAGGCTCTGAACTTTGAATACGTCAAGCTGGCAACCCGAAGCTACAAATAAACCAAGGAGAGATTTGTCATGGCAGGAAACAACAACTCACGCACCATGCGTATCAATCTGAAGGTATGGCGCCAGAAAAATACAGACTCCCAAGGACAACTTGTCGATTATCCGCTCGACAACATCAGTCCGGATATGTCTTTTCTCGAAATGTTTGACGTCTTGAATGAGCAGCTTGTGAAAAAAGGCGAAGAGCCTGTTGCCTTTGCTCACGACTGCCGAGAAGGTATCTGCGGCTCGTGCGCCATGGTCATTGACGGAGAACCACACGGTCCACAAACAGGCACCACCACCTGCCAGCTCCACATGCGCACGTTCAGCGACGGCGACACCATTGTCGTTGAACCCTTTCGTGCAAAAGCATTTCCAGTGGTGAAGGATTTGGTCACCAATCGCAGTGCACTCGACCGCATTCAAGCTGCGGGTGGATACGTCACAGTCAGTACAGGTAATGCACCCGACGGCAATGCGATTCCAATTTCAAAAGAAATCGCAGATCTCGCCATGGACGCCGCAGCCTGCATTCAGTGTGGGGCTTGTGTTGCAGCATGCCGAAACGGCTCGGCCATGCTGTTTGTGTCTGCCAAAGTTTCCCAATTGGCACTTCTTCCACAAGGGCAGGCAGAACGTGATCGGCGCGTATCACGGATGGTCTGGCAAATGGACGACGAAGACTTCGGCAGCTGCACAAACATGGGCTCGTGTGCCGCCGCATGTCCAAAAGAAATCAAGGTTGAAAACATTGCTCGCATGAACCGTGAATTTGGACGCGCCATGTTGTTTGGACGCGTGAAAAATCAGGTAGCTGAAGATTGAGCCATGCCAGCTCGACTCAGCGGCCGCAAAACCGCCCGTTGGCAACCTGCCCTTGAAACACATTCTTAAAAAAACAAAACCCACGGAGTTCATCCGTGGGTTTTTTATTGCTCTGGGTTGAATTCAATCAACCGTTAAGCTTTTTAAGCGTATCGAGCACAGCCTTGGCGTGACCGTCCACTTTCACCTTGGGCCAACATGCAACGACGTGTCCCTTCGGATTCAGGAGAAATGTACTGCGCTCAATTCCCATGAACGTCTTACCGTACATGCTCTTTTGCTTCCAGACTCCATAACGTTCACACAAATCGCCTCCCTCATCAGAGAGCAGCATGAAGGACAAACCTTCCTTCTGTGCAAACTTGCCATGACTCTGGCAAGAGTCCTTGCTCACTCCGACAACCACAGCGTCCTGCTGTTTGAATTGTGCGTTGAGAGCTTGAAAGTCGCGAGCTTCGATCGTGCATCCGGGAGTCATGTCTTTCGGGTAGAAATAGAGGACGACCCACTTGCCCTTCACGAAGCTGTCACGAAACTCCTCTCCTCCAACAAGCCCCGAAATCCTTGGGGCCTGATAGGGAGAGGAAAGTAAGCCGGATTCGCCGTCGGGCTCGGAGGGCTCGCCGCCTTCGCTGGAAGCCGGAGATGCAGCTGGAGCTGCCTTGGCTTTGCGAGCGCCTGCCTTGCGAACAGTCTTCTTGGCAGCAGCCTTCTTAGGGGCAGCTTTCTTTGCAGTAGCTTTCTTCGCAGTAGCTTTCTTCGCAGCAGGCTTCTTAGCAGCAGCCTTCTTCGGAGCAGCCTTCTTTGCAACTGCCTTCTTGGCAGTTGTCTTCTTGGCAGTCGCCTTCTTGGCAACAGTCTTCTTGGCTGCTGTCTTCTTCTTCGCAGCAGGCTTCTTCTTGGCTACTGCTTTCTTGGCAGCTTTCTTAGGAGCAGCCTTCTTGGCAGCAGGTTTCTTGGTAGCAGATTTCTTCGCACCCTTCTTCGTAACCATATTTGTGACCTCCATTTTCAGAAAATGTAACTTTGTCTTTTTCATCTGTAAAGACGTTGAACGCATCTTTTCACTTTTCAAATACGTCAACGTGTCGACTCGCACTCAACGACTTTCATTCGATACAATGTTCACAAGCATAACTCTGCAATCGAGGCTGTGACACGAATGAACCCTGCATCGGAAAAAAAAGCCGCTCCCATTTCGATGGAGAAGTTCAGATCAAACTTCCGACACGACCTGCGCTCGAGCTTTTCGGTGCTCATCGGCTTCGGAGAAGTTTTGCGCGAAGACCTTTCCTCAGACAACAATACTGTTCTCTCGCAGCTGGATCTCATCCTGAGTGATGCCCGTTCTTTGCTCGATGACACGATGGCGATGATTAATCATTGCTCGTTGGGATCGCTGTCGGCTTTCAAAAGCGATGTCAAAGCCGGCCTGCGCAAGCAGACAATCCCGGAATTGCGAAAATTCAACGAAAGAATCACGAGCCTGGAGGACTCACTTGGCAAGCTGGAAGTCCTCACCGGGATGCTGGAAGCCATCCGGCAATTGTTGCTGCGCTGCAATTCACCTTTTGAACAAAAGATCGATCTACCCCTGCCCTCCAAACTCTCAATCAATGCCACTTCCGAGCTATCTGTCGCTGAACGGCGCGGGCATGTGTTGGTCCTGGATGACGAGCCGCACAATCTTCACCTCATCAGCACCTTCCTTGGACGGCTGAATCTGACCGCAGCAACATTTACAAACGGAGCCGATGCACTCCAAGCTTTGGAAAATGAAAAATTCGACCTCATCCTGCTCGATCTTCACATGCCGCAAATGAGTGGGCTCGAGGTTCTGAAAGAAATCAAAAAGAACCCAAGAATCGACTCGATTCCCATTCTGGTGGTCACGGCATCGGATGACGCAGATGAATTGGCAGAATGCATCGAAGCGGGTGCTATCGACTCACTGACAAAACCTTTCCAGTCCGCCTTTCTGAAAGCCCGGGTCCTGACGTCCCTGACTCTTCAAGAAGCGAAAAAGCGGGAGCAGGAATACGCAGAGGAATTGAGATTTCAAAAAAACCGCATCGAGGAATTGCTGGCAGTCATTCTGCCACGCGACATCATCGATGAACTGCAGGCCACGGGCGAAGTTCAACCACGACGCCACGAGCACGTCTGCGTTCTTTTTTGCGATATCGTGAACTTCACCCGCAGTTGCGACACACTTCCGCCAGAGGTCATTTTGGCCCATCTGCAAAGCTTGTTCTCGGAGTTCGAGGTCATAGTCGAACTGCATGGCCTGCAGAAGATCAAGACCATTGGAGACAGCTTCATGGCCGTCGTGGGACTTTCGGGTGACGTGCATGATGCGGAGCGCCTGGCCGCGCGGGCAGGACTTGACCTGATTTCATGCGCCGCGAATCACAGTTCAGGCTGGCAGGTAAGAGTTGGTATCCACTCTGGCCCCGTTGTGAGTGGATTGGTCGGTTCCAAACAGTTCCTTTTTGATATTTGGGGCGACACGGTCAACACTGCGGCCCGCATTGAGGGTGCTGGGCGGCCACAAGCACTCACGGCATCCAAATCGACTTTCGAACGTCTGGGTTCGGACGCCAAAGGGTACAGTCTGGGTCTTGTCAGTCTCAAGGGCAAAGGCGAGCAGGAAGTCTTTGTCGTCGAAGAAATCTTGCAGAAAAAATAAAAAACCCTCCTTTCGGAGAGTTCGCATCTGCAATGGAAAATTCGGGCAATCCGAATTTAGATTACTTTTTCTTCTTGGCAGCACGCTTCACGCCGACTGCGTCCTTGAGGGACTTGGCGGCGCGGAATGTGACTTTCTTCGAAGCGGGAATGCGGATTTCTTCGCCAGTCTGAGGATTGCGGCCCATGCGAGCAGCACGTTCTTTGACTTGGAGAATTCCGACCTTGTCGATACGGACTTTGGAATGATTGCCAACAACTTCTTGCTCAATGAGGGTGAGGAACTCCTGGAGGACTTCCTTGGTCACCTTCTTTGGAAGTTCGGTGTGGTTAGCAGCAACAGTCGAAATCAGTTGGGATGTCGAAACGGTCGACTTTTTCATAACACGCTCCTTGTGATGAACCGTTTGCAGATGCGATTTACACAGGAGATTAGCGACCGTCTCGAAATCTGTCAAATTATGCGTTGAGTTTGGAGCCTCGGGGCATGTTCGGAGAAACCATCGGACTCAGGTTTCCTCTGCTCCGCGCCTCGATCTCGATCATGGATTCGAACAGTTTTTTGGAAACATTTATAGTCTCAGAACGCACGCCGCAGAAGGTAAACATCTCACTCGACGCCACCCAACGAACCTCACCCTTCAAGAGTAAAAATTGCGACTTGACCCCTGCCTCGGCAGCCACATCAGTCTCGCTGCCGGCAACAGAGTTGCGGGTACGTTCAGCCAGTGGATTCAGGGTTGTTGACTTGTTTCCCTTGCCTGCGGTTCCGGCGATTGCGTCTTTCTTTTGAGTAAGGCTCGCAGCCAACTCCTTGGACTGTGTCTTTTGCCATTTCTCCAAAGCGTCCGACCCCGCTTCGACCAGATTTGACGGAGGAACATGCAGTTGCAGGATTTGTCCTTCGTTCATATCGAACAGTGCTTTTCCTTTGCCGGCCTGGGTGAACAACAGATCCTGATTGTGGATTCTGATTTTTGCGCCGCCAAGACTGACATCATCGATTGTCACAGGGATGATTTTGCGTATCGGCATCTGCGGAATCGCTGCATCTGCGATTGCAGCCGACGTCGTTTTCTTTGTAGCTGGTTTGACCAAACCCTTGCCCGAAACGCTGGCTTGAGTCTTGTGGATTGGTGCTGCAGTCTTTGCTTTGCCCGACGCAGTCGTCTTTGCCACCGATTGTTTCTCTGCCACTGATTTTTTCGCCGAGCTCGTTGTGACCGTTGCCGCCTTCTTTGTTGTCGACGGGACATCGGCTTTCTGGGTCGTTTTCACTGATGCCTTGTTCTTTGCGGCAGGCTTGGATTTTGCAACGGTCTTTGTTTGAACTTTTGCTTTTGCCTTTGCCTTTGGTTTTGCCTTGGCTTTTGCGACCTGCATGGTTTTCATGCTGGCCGCTTTACCCATGCTGGCCGCTTTACCGGCGGCGACAGCCAGCAAAGTAGGCTTGAATTCGATTTCCAGGAAGGCCGGGATACTGCAAGCCAAGCGTCTTTGGCAACGATGCTTGCCTTCAATGAAGCGCTGCGCAAGCGAGACCACGAGCTCAGGTTTGACAGGCTTCTTGAGCCAACTCAAGCAGTCGTCAAAAGCCGACAAATCCCGATCGATTGTCTCTTGAACGTCCGGACGGTCGAATGCGGTGATGAGAATGGGTTGGGTGAACATCTTTTTGAGACGTGCTGCTGTGTAGGCACCATCCCTGTCAGGAAGATCGTAGTCAATAATGAAAGCATCAAGCTCACCATTGGCCTTTGCCAGTTCCAGCGCATCAGCTGATGTTCGAGCCACCACCACCTGCACGCCAGGAAAATGGTCCTTGAACACTTCGCTCGTCATGACAAGACTCGCTTTGCTCGCGTCGGCAATCAAAATGCGCTTCATTTGGCTCTCCCTTTCGAAACTCAAAATCCTCGTCCGGTGTCTGGTCTTTTTTACTTTTTCTTTTCGACCGGTGCTGCTGCAGGCGTTGCGCTCGCAGGCATCTCGGCGCCGGTGCTCTCCTCGGCATATGGATCCACGACAGGCGAATCAGGGGTGACTCCTTGAGTGGAAACACCTTCGAGCGGCAATCCGACGTCCCAATTGAAGTCGGTGTCCAAGGGTTTGATGGATGCAATCGCCCATTGACCATGGGTGTACTTCATCGTCGCCAGACTCTTTATCTCTTGAAGCGGCGCACGTTTCTTGTCCTCGCCTGTCAACCAGCTTCTGAATTTCACCCGATATTCGAGCTGAACTTCACGGCCAGCCTCAACTTCAGCCTTTGAGGTCACTTCAAAAACCTCGAACTCGTAACGACGATCGAGATACGCCTTTTTGAATGCTTCTTGTGAGGATGAGGTAAGGTTATCGCGGAACTCGCCCGTGGTCAGATTTTCAAGTTCCTCACGCTGATCCATGCGGGTAATGTTGACGGCGAGATCAATATAGCTTCTCAGCTGCTCTTCTGGCGCGATGTCAACCCGCGCACCGCAACGAACGGGACCACAGCCCGACACCAAAAAAAAACAAACAGCCAACAACATCCAACGACGCGCAAATTCGATGCAGGCACTCGGTGACATGCAAATCTCCAGCAAATAGAGCTTCATGGACTGAGTCTATCAAAGGCACATGGGTCAGGGGTTCAACGTGATGTCGCTGCTTTGGCGGGTTGAGCAGCCTGTGCCCACCGACAAACCTCGTCCGAGGTCCAACGTGCAGCTTCGACTTCAACAGCGTCTTTTTGAAATTCAGACAAATCTGCGTCCACCGACCATGCGCGCTGATCAATTGCAATCAAGGTGGGCTCATTCAGCTTTAAAGACTTGAGGGAAATTTCCGTAACCGACAAACCGAGAGCGCGCAGTTCTCCAGCAAGATGCTCCAGTCGGCCATTCTGCTGATCGCTGCGCACCCGTGGTTCCAATCGCAGCGCTGTCAGCAAACCACGCTGCGATGCAGCATGAAGAAATCCGGCCAATTGACGGTCCTCAAAAGAACGGCTCACAATACAAACGCGAGAACGGGCATGCAAAAATTGCCCCGCCAGGGCGTCCCTGAAAACCCGCCACGAGGGGAAGCTCGTCCCCTCGGGTCGAAAAACAGCTGGTGAAGATTTGGAGGCCGATTCAGGATTTGCGCTTGCGTAGGACCATGGCGTAGAAGCCATCAAGATCATCAGCATTGCCCGGAAGTATGAGCAGTTCATTCCCACGCGTGACGTACTTCCTGTAATAGTCATGCACTCGCCGCTCCAACGAGACAACCTCGAATTCCTTGTGGCGCTCAAGAAAGTCGGCCATTTGAAGGGTCGTTTCTTCTTGTTCGACACTGCAGACAATATATACGAGCTCGCCACCGGGGCGCACGGCAACCGCAAGTCCGTCAAGCAATCGACGCTGTTCTTGAGCACAATGGTCTATGTCCTGCGGAACACGTTGCCATTTGCTTTCGGGGTGACGGCGAATCACCCCCAAGGCCGAACACGGTGCGTCCAACACAACCGTATCAAACGTACGTTCGCCGATTTGAGCCAGAACATCGCCCTGCAATATTTCGGCAGGCTCGACTCCGACTCGTTCGAGGTTCTGCTTGAGCAGTGAAATACGTTTTTGACTGCTTTCAGCAAGAACCAGGTCGCAACCTTCGACTCCTTGGTCCCACAACGCCAGCGACTTTCCACCCGGTGCAGAACAAGCATCCAGCACCCGACCACAATCAGCCCCGGCCCGCACCAGCCCTACAGCAATCTGAGCTGCCACATCCTGAACAATATAACAGCCATTTCTGAAAGCTTCGCAACGACTGAAATCGGGAAGCCGCTCGACTCTCAAAGCTGTTTTCAATGGCAACCACTCGCTTTGAATTCCTTGCGTGCGCAAAAGCCAAGCCGAAAGATCCTCGTCAGTGGGAAGTGGTCTTCTTGAAATCTGTCGCAAAGTGATGGGTGGAGCTTTGTTGTTGCCCGAAAGCAGATGTTCAAGTCTGTCGACCGGAACATGCTTCATCCAACGCTCGACCATCCAGGCCGGATGCGCAAATTGCACGGACAAGTAATTCAAGGTGTCGGTCTCGCGGTCGGGCTTGGGATAATACTCGGCCTTGCGGGCCACCCGGCGCAGAATTGCATTCACAAACGATGCAGCATTTCCGGCTCCGACTTTCTTGATCGCCTCAACTGTTTCAGAAACTGCGGCCCGATCGGGAACCCGGTCCATATAAAAAATCTGATATGCGCCAATCCGGAGAGCGCAAGCAACGCGGGGGTCAAGACTGGCAAAAGGACGATCGACCATATGAGACATGATCCAGTCCATCTTCGACAACCAACGCAGGGAGCCATAAACAATTTCAAAAATAAAAGCCCGATCGAGAGGTCGCAGTTCCGCGGCATGGTGCGAAAAAAGCTTTTCAAGAACCGCATCCGCATGCTGGCGGCGTGTCAGCACGTGATTCAATGCATCAATGGCAATTGCTCGGGACAAAGTCCCAATTCTCGTGGACATGAGTGTGCGCCTCCCCGCGCCAACGGCCGGGTCGTATGCCAAAGACAGCCGACATTCAAACAAAAAAATCAATCAATTCTGACTGGCCAGACGTCCATCGAGGCCAGTGTCGGAAGCCGAAGCCCAGGGAGCCAGGCTATCCCATCGTCCACATGATCCGCATTTCCAAAGAAAATATCGTTGCATGGCCGAACAACCCTGACACCAAAAGAACGTCTCAACCCGAACGGGCTTCGGCCCGGAACTCACAAGCGTGGCCATGGCAACTTGCCATCGGGATTCCAGGGGATGGCCTTTGCGGAGAGAAACCAGAACGCCAAAAAACAGATCCAGGTCTCGCCGAAAAATTTCGTCATGGGCAAAAGCTTCAAAGTCAATCTGACTCAGCAACTCGCCATGCAAACGAAGGACCACCTGTTCCACTTCGGAATCATTTTTGTCGAAAAAATCTGCCCATGCAGCAAACAAGGGGAACGCAAAAAACGGCGCACGATTTGAATGGGTGCGACTGAGCCTCAGCAGCTCGGCGAGGTCAACAAAAAATCCCAAAACCGCTTGGTCCAGGGGACGATTGGGATCAGGCTGACTCAAGATGCTGGTTGCCTCGATCAAGACAAGCTTCGCTTCCAGAGTCGTCGGACTCCAGCGCACGGCCTGCTTTGCAAGATCTGCCGCTTCTCGTTGTTGACCACGAGCCAACAATTGTCGCGCGGCAGAACTCAAAAAATGGGTCACCTCGCGAGCCAATTCTCCGGATTTCGGACCAGAGTACGTTTCGAGAATTTCCATCAGCATTCGACCGTCAGGGTTGGCTGAACATACCGACAACAAGAACTTGAAAATTTCCGCGTGGGCAGGTTTTCGATGAAGGAGCTCCAGCCCCGTTTCAACTGCCTTTTCAGTGAGTCCACTGAGGGCGTAGACCTGAGTCAATTCAAACATCGCTTTGTTGGTTTGGGTGCGCGAAACTTTCTCGGAGCCCAGAATCTGGAGATACAGCGCTGCTGCTTCCCTGAAAGCATTTTCCTGAACTGCATAACGAGCAGCCACAAATATCGCCGCGAGATCCAATTCTGCCTGAGACTCTTCCGATTCCGGCTTTTCTTCCAACGCAATTAAAGGGTTTTTGGGAGAAAATTTTAGCTCACCCGACAAAGTGCTCTTGTTGAAACCATACTTGTCGGTTTGACGAAAACTGCGTCGAAACGATCGCCACGCCGAGGGAAAAAGAAAGCCAAGGACCAAGCCCAAAAAAACGCCGGTGACAAGAAAGAACAATGCCTCATAGGTGTCCCACAGCGGCAGACCATCGGCAATCGCATCTGATACGGGTCTGGGCACCGCGGATCTCCTTTGAAGTCATGAAAACAAAAAGGTCTGGCCAGTTTGGGTCTCAAACATACAACTGGTAGACTTCTCGGACAACGATCAAGGATACAAACCATGACCCATCCACTGCCACAAGACGGATCAGATCGAATCCAGTCCGGACTCAAACTCGTGATTGCCATACCAGCACGTCTGGGATCCACAAGACTGCCGCGCAAACCGCTTGCAGTTCTGGGAGGCAAACCGCTGATTGTTCGGGTTGCTGAGAGGGTCGAACACTGCATCCGGTTCCTCTGCGAACAATTGCTTCTGGAACGTCGTGACGTTTTGGCTGTGGTGGCAACAGACAGCAGCGAAATCGTCAGCGCACTTTGCCACTGCGCAATTCCAACCGTCATGACCCCTTCTGAACTTCCATCCGGAACTGATCGCATCCTCGCTGCCGCTGAACGTCTGGAATCTGAGCATCGCGACCGTCTGACTGGCGAGACCCTGTTTGTCAATTTGCAGGGTGATGAGCCATTTTTTCATTTTGAAGATATCAAATCGTTGGTCTTCGCCATGCAGCAAGACCCAACAGCTCCGATGGGAACACTCGCATTTCAACAAACCGATGGACAACAATTTTTGCGAACTTCAGTCGTAAAAGTTGTCTGTAGTTCAAAGGGTGACGCGTTGTATTTCTCAAGAAGCCCTGTTCCATGGCCACGAGACATTCTCGGCGCCAGCCATTCGGTATCAACGGCACAAGAGTTGATCAAAAATTCGCCGTCAATTCCTTTTCTGCAACACGTCGGGGTCTACGCCTACCGGTACTCTGCGCTCAAAGAGTTGACGACCATGAAACCAAGCCGCCTCGAAATGACAGAAGGGCTCGAACAACTGCGCGCCATCGAAGCTGGCTGGCGCATCAAGGTTGTCTCAGCAATTGAAGCACCTTTCGGAATAGACACTCCGGAAGATCTGCAGCGCGCCGAAGGACATCTTCGCACTCAAGGAACACCCGCATGAATAAACCTGGATTTTCCGTTCTGCCTGGTCGCATCAAACTCTTTGCTTTTGCGGCACTGGCAACTGCCATGCTCAACCGTTCGCACACCGCAGAAGCAGTTCCAGCAAGCATACTTCTTCAACCCACAGGCACCCAGGCAGACGTCCAATGGGGAAGAATCGAGAACGACAGATTTGTTGTCTATTACGACTCCTCGCAGAAAGCGCTGGCAAACCATGCCATCAAGGCCGTTGAGCGCGCCTATCCCGATTTGAGTCTGCTGCTGGGAGCCGCCCTGAAAGGACAACCCTTTCCGCCGGAACTGCCGCCAAACAAGGTTCTGAAATCAAACTTTGATAAAATCCCAGTGATTGTGAGTGCAAGGTCGGACGGTCCGTCATTTGCGAACCTCATCTCGCAATCAATCGAAATACAGTCGAGCGAACCGCCTCCGGCAGCCTTGTTTCAACACGAGTTGTCGCACCGCATCATGTACGAACACATGGATCTGAATGTGGGCCCGGCAGGCAGAACATTCATGTTGGCCATGTTGCCTTCATGGTGGACCGAGGGTCTTCCTGAATACCTGACCGAGTCGCTTGGACGCATCGAAACCAACGGCTATTTGCGGGCCATGGTGTTGAACGACACGTTCCTGAGCTGGGATCGCCTGCACGCACTTTACAAGGCCTCGGGTGATGTGAGCGCTCGCGGTTACGCTTTGTCTGGACGCTTTTTCAAATATTTTCTGGACAAAACACCAGACCGTGATCTGCGTGAATTGCACAGCAAACTTACCTGGCGACAGTTGATTCCTCCGTTTTTCAGCGGAGCATATTTTTTGATTCACAGTCTCACCGGCAGCTGGCCTGGCGATCTTTATGAATCATTCAAAAAGGATCTCAAAAAGCAAATTCTTGCCGATCTTGAAGGCATGCCGCGACTTGAAAAAATGGCTGGCATCAAAAAAGTCTTCTCCAGCCTTGGCATGAACTCCTTTGCTCTTGCCGACAAAACCATTATCCAGACCGACTTTTCAACAGAGGGGCGAGCGGGTGGACTGGTCGTTCATCGCTTTTCGGGAGACACCAAATCGAGCAAAGTCGACTCTTTTGTGCGTCCACTCAAAATCATCGCGAACGATCGTATCGTCGTGAATCCCAAAGAGTGGAGCAATGGTGGCTTTTGGACCAGCCAAACAGTCAAAGGAACAAATCGCACGGCAGGCCATGTGGTTTCATATTATTCCTTCAAGGGAATGCTGGATGAACTCACCGACGACAAGATTCTTGGTCGCGTTGATTTTCAATTGGGGAACGAAGCAACTCCACCCGCAGTTCAACGGATTGTATCTATCGCACCTCAAAATGCAGCTGCGCTCACCTCTTTGAACACAGAAACAAAACTCTACCTTCTGAACACAAACCTTCGCCAACACACACTGTTGGGACAATGGCGCGCGCCTGACAACGTGGCGTTGGTGAGACACCATCACGCCCATGGAGAAAGTGAATCAACGCTGTGCGCGCATGTGATTGTCAATCGGGACGAGGAGCGGACTTCTCTGGAAAGACTCTGTCATGGCGAATCAGCTCAAACAATCATTCCAGAGGGGCAATTCTACATCCGCGATGCAGTGATGCTTGCGCCTGATGACTTTGTGCTCCTCACGGGCTGGAACAATACACAAGCTTTGGTGCATTGGACCAAAGGCAAAACCGAGCTTGTCACGGGGCTTGCAGATTTTGTCACGAGCATGGAGCCAGGCGATCAACCGGAAACCTTGATGCTGCGCGTCTATACCGGAGGAAACATGCAACTCTGGCGCGCGTCACTTAAAGATTTGCGCAAGTCATACCTGGGTTGGATTATTTCGCGTCCGGAAAAGTCAAAATGGTGGAAGATGCCTCAGCACATCCCCTATGTGCCACCGTTTGCTCGCTATGCAGCAGCAATCCGCAAAGCCTCGGGAACATACAAAGAAGAGAAAACTGCGCTGTTGCCTCAATTGTTGAAAACAGTTGAAGCAAACAAATCTCTTCACATCGCCCAGTCTGAAGTTCCGGAACCAAAAGAAGATGAGGAACCAGCAGATTTGAAAGTACCGACCTTCGAGGTACCTGCTCCGGAATATCTTCCGAAACTTCCGGATTCAAATGCTCCCAAACCGGCAATCCCAAAAAAAGAAGAAAATAAACAAGGAGAGGTCAACGAGGTTCTCGAGGAACCAGATCCTGAAACAAATTCTTCAATCTCGATTCCAGCTCCCTATCGATTCAGACATTGGATGACCTATCCCAATGCGCTGCCGCCATTTCTGGCTGGAGTTTGGACCTTTGGTTTCTTCTCACGACCAATGGTGGATGAGTTGGAACGGTTCTACGTTCAGTTGTTTGGCACTTACTATTATGACCCCGACATCACAGCCAGCGATCGCCTTGCGCTCGAAGCAAATATGGTCGGCAATCGGGTGTTCGACGGTTGGAAGGCCAACGTGTTCATGCGACCTCGATTCAACGGACTCAGCGGATGCCGCTTCCCGAATGATCCGAAAACCTATGTTTGCCAGCTTTATCTTCGAGAAGTGGGTGGTGACCTGCAGCTGAACCGTAGATTGAATTTGTTCAACGCCACTTCTGATATCCACACCCGCTTGTTCCAAATCTCGCCATCCTCACGCGGTGCTGCTTTGGGAGTGCCGTCGTTGGGTGCTCAAGACGCATTGTTGGCTTCTGTGGGCGGAACAATGGTCTTTGAAACGTGGAACAAGACGTTGTTTGATGCACCCGTCGAGCAACTCAACAAAGGTGAAATTGGCCTTGGAGGTTCGCTGAGGCTGGGAGTGGATTCAACAAACAGTCTGGGCACTCCAAAATCAGGTGACGGAAGAACAGTCAGCCCCGTCAGTTTTCAAAACTACTCACTGGAATTCACCAACAGCGCGGCTTATCGGAATCACTCGGTGACCTTGCGCAATTCATTTTCTTCCACCGGTGGTGGCGCGCCGCTCAATGCCAAGGAATTTTTTCGACCTTTCAAAACATATATCATCGGCGCCAACGATGGACTTCAGGACATCAGCACCGCCCTCGCCGGCAATGGTCTGCTGAGTTACAGCCTCACGGGTCGGGCGCAATACCGCAACAGTCTGAGCTGGTCGTTTCCAATCATCCAGAATTTGGATACCCGCGTTGCGATTGCTTATCTGGAGAAGCTCGATGGCGAAATTGTTCTCAGCCGGGGCGGAACTTCAAATGATTTCTTCCTGTCGAGCACAAACAGCATCAGCACCATCACCGGTTCGATGCGAATGAAGGTCGACGTCAAAGGTTATCAATTCAACCCCGCAATTCTCTATGGAGTGGGAATCGACAAACCGTTGTGGCAGCTCTTCACGCAGCTCAAGTTCGATCAATTCTGGTGATCACAGGATTGAATCAAGCCTGTCGCCCATAAAAGAATGCAGCATCTTGAGCAGCACCGGCGTATTCTTGTGCTCCTTGGGCGAAATCCGGATGAGGATTTCGACGTTGGTTTTGGTTGTTTTGAGTTGCAGCCATTGGGCAAGCGATTCGGCGATCTGCATGCGGACTTTTGGGTCGACTGGCACGCCTTGGTAAGTCGCAGGCAAAGCCAGGACCGGAACGTTGTATGATTCGTAACCGGAAGCATTGGCTTCGGCAATCACAGCCTCAAGAAGAGCAATCCAGGCCGGGGAAAAATCTTGCGCAGATGCCGTTGTTGCACGTGATTGCAGTTGCACCAGAAAATCGGTGACAAGCTGGAGTCGAGATCGTCCCGTCAGAACGATACGTGGCGCCTTGCCGTCGTCGCCCCGTTTGGTCAAAAGTCCTTGCTTTTCCAGAGTGGTCACAAAACGAACAAAGTAATCGCGCGACCAGCCCGTCAGACTCATCCACCAGTCGAGTGTTGCCTGCCAATCGAGCCAAATGTTGGTCCCGTCTTTTTGCCCAATTTGATGAATCAAAAGCTGAAGAATCCTAAGCGAACGGACCAAAGGAACAAAAGGATAATCAGCAACGGCGGCCTGGGACGCACCCAGGTGGGCTTTTTCAAGGGCAGCCAGTTTCTCGTTCGTTGTCCGCAACCGACCGCTCAGGCTCTGCAGCATCGTGAAAAGCCACTTTGGAATTTGGGTCAGCAATTTGTCGAAATCGGCCCTGGTGATTTCGTTGATTTCGACCTGCGTCAGAGCTTTGACATGCGCGCTCCGGGGTTTCTGATCAAAAAATGCCATTTCACCAACGATGGCTCCGTCGTTCAGAATGGCCAGCTGAACTTCTTCATTGCCCTTGAGAAAGTACACTTTCAGCGAGCCGCGGCGAACAATGTACATGGAAGTTGCCTGTTCTCCTGTTCGAAACAGGATCTCACCTTCCTTCAATATGCGCATCTGTCCGGCCACGTGTCGCCCCCCATCTCCCTCAGTTTTACACCGAACCGACCGATACCCGATCTGAAAAATAATCCGACTTTGACACCACGAGGAGAGGGCGGAATGAGTCAGGGATCCAAAAAACCTGCCCGAGTTCTGGCACGCGACAAGGCGGTTGACGCCCAATCGCTTGGAGCCCAACTCGACAGGCTTGTGACTCACCAAAACGCAAACATCTTCAATTCAAACACCACAGATGGTCCACGAATTCCAATCCTGCTTGTTGAAGACCAGGCGTTGATGCGAAAGGCCTTCAAGAGGATTCTGGAACCCACCCATCTGTTCACGATACAAGAGAGTCAAAGCCCCAAGGATGCCATCCAATACTTGCGGAATCATGCCATCGACCTGGTGATTCTTGACCTTTATCTGAGCAAGGGCAGTGGTATTGAAGTTCTCAATTATATCCGCTCACGCCCTATTGCGAATGACATTCCTGTGATTTTTGTGACCGGCGAAGCTTCGAGAGACGACATCGTCCATGCCATCGAGTTGGGTGTGAATGACTATCTCATCAAGCCCTTCGAGCCTCAGGATTTGATCCTCAAGATCAAGCAGGTGCTGGGTCGCTACATCGACCCCCCTGAGCGCCTGAAACAACTACGGTCTGCTGAAGCGGATTTGATTCGAGGAAACACTGCCAATGCCCATGCCGCGTTCGTGACCTTGTACGAGCAGGATCCTGAATCACCACGGGTGATAGTTGGACTCGCGCAAGCCGAAAGCAGGCTAGGTCAGACGGGCAAGGCAAAAGAGCTTATTGAACGCGCGATCCGCATCAGCGACATGTGTTTTCCTGCTTATGCCCTGATGGCGGATCTTTTGATTCTCGAGGGCAAGAAGCACGAAGCAATTGAATTTCTTCTGCGAGAATTGAGTCTCAACGGCAAACGTGTCGGGCGTCGCGTACAATTGGCGGATCTTTATTTTGAACTGCATGATTATCGCGCTGGCCTTGAACAAATGCGACTTGCATTGATTGATTTCCCCAATGACGAATCACTCCTGCTGAAGACGGCACAGCTCAACATGGATTGTGGCGACAACGATAAAGCACTGCACTACTTTCTCAAAACCCGTCGCAACGTGCCGCGTTCGTCGATGGCCTTGAGAGGTATCTCGGAAGTTTGTTTGAAACTTGGAAACGGGAAACGTGCCTTGCAAATCTTCACGGACTTTTTGAATCAGAAACCAAACCAGGCAGATGTTCTGCATGCCAGGGCGACGGTTTATGAAAAAATGAACTGCTTTGAAGACGCCATCACCGACATTGATACATGCCTGTCTTTGGAACCCGACCAAATCGAGCCCATGACAACCAAGGGCCGACTGTTGAAAAAATCAGGTCAAGAGATGCCTGCCCGTATGGTCTGGGCATCGCTGACGCGCATGGAACCCAGCGCCGAAACCATGTCGCAGGTAGGAATGATCAACTTTGCGGCGGGCGACTATACACAAGCTGCTCTCTATTTTGAAAGAGCCGTTTTCGCCGAAGCGAATCACGAAAAGTCGCTCTACCATCTCGCACTTTGTTACAAAAAACTCGACCAAATCGGCAAAGCCAAAGCCATCTGCCAACAGGCGCTGGCTTTGACCGGCAACCCTTCCGAATTTAGAAAACTCCTGGAAGAGCTGAGTGGCCAGAGGTCGTCAAT
>JBDLRR010000444.1:0-6443 GCA_039799985.1 Pseudomonadota bacterium
CATGCTTGCACCGGTTTTGCCGCCACCCGCGAACTTGAAGTGGTTTGATGTGGTGCAAGCAGCTTGTGCTTTCTTGTCTGCCGGGAGTGTCCAATCACGAACGAGGGAGCCGGTGCCCGAAACGCTCGAAGAAACTTTGGTTGCGGTCGCAATGCGGCCGGCCTTGGTTGATTCGTCGGTTTTTCCAGCTTCGTAGTTGATTGTTACCTTGACTGTGCCAGCTGTTGTGTCTGCAACGCAGGTGCGGCTGCCCGTTGCTGTGGTTGTGCCTGCCAGCATCATTTCAGCAAAGTTTGCCGCGCTGCCGCCCGATCCGTTTTCGTTGATGGCGGTCGCGACTTCGTCCATCGTGTCGCTTTGGTTTTCGGCCAGTGCTGCAGCATTGTCGGTCAGGCTGCCGGTTGCGTCGTTCAGGAATTCATTTGCAGTCTCTGTTGCGCTCTTCTTGCCGCAACCGGAGACTGCCGCAACCACAGCAAAACTTGTCACAAGGGCCAAAAGTTTCATCTCAACCTCAGAAAAAAAAAGATGCGCGGCACCATGCCGACAGTCATTTTAACTACGGCGTCACAGATGTGCAGTGGTCATGTGCAGTCGTGTGCGTTAGTTTGTTGACGTAACCTCGGGAGTCGGGACCCATGGAAATAAGAGTGCAAGAATTTGTTGTCGCATATGCATCTGGTGATTTCGAAAGCGCCGAACAGCTGGTTGTCGAGTCGTTGGCCGATCGGCCGGATGATGCGCATTGGCTCAACCGACTCGGCTTGCTGTACATGGCACAGGGCCAGTATTCCGATGCATTGGCTGCATTTGATCGTGCTGTTTGTGCGGATCCGCATTTTTTGGAGCCGCTTTTGAACGGTGCGATCGTTCTTTCGGATCTTGGATATTATGATGAAGCCACAGTGCGCTTTGATGCAGCGCGAATTCTTGATGCCTCGACACCCTCGCAGGCGGGTTCGATGGGCACCCAAGGAGCACCCACACCTCCACTGGGTCAATTGCCTGCCAAACTCGGCGTGGCTGTTGGGCGTGCGGCTGCAGAAAAATATCTTGAGTTGAGTGACTCGCTGATGGATTTGGGTCTGCTTGAGCGTGCCCAGAATGCGGCAGAAGAAGCCTGCCGGTACTACGATCATGCGCGTGGGCGATTGCAGTTGGCGCGCACATTTCTTGCCCAGCAGATGCTCGACAAGGCGATTCTTGAAATCGAAAACGCCCGTCGGCATGATCCCAGGTTTGTTGAATTGCATGTTTTTAACGCGTTGCTTCATTTCGTGCGTGCCGACCGCACCAAGGCCTTGGATGCTTTGACAAGGGCCGAAATGCTTGCAGATACCACCGCCCTCGGGCAAGTGTTACGGACGGCCTTTGCGGGTCAAAACGCAACCTTGCTTTGAGGGAGCACCGAACGTGACTTCACTGCCATCCAATTCCTGGCTCGATTTGTTGCCCAAATATTCTCTGCTGCGCAATGACGATCGCAAAGCGCGGTTGCGTGCTGCGGGGCGTGAGATTTTTGATTTCGGAATTGGCGATCCGCTCGAAGAAACACCTGAATTCATCCGCAAGGCACTGGCCGACAACATTCCCAAAGTCAGCCAATATCCACTTTCGCAAGGCTCGCTCGATTTTCGCACGGCCTGTGCAGACTGGTGCGCAAGACGGCTGGGTGTGAAGGTAGATCCGGCAGGCCAAATTATTTCGAGCAACGGCAGCAAAGAGGCGATTTTTCATATTCCACATGTGTTGCTCAACAGTGGCAGTGCACGGCGGATGGTGGCATTTCCTGATCCAGGTTTTCCGGTTTATCGCAGCTCGACTTTGCTTTCGGGTGGCGTGCCCTACCAGTACACATTGGATCCTGCGAAAAATTATGTGTTCGAACCCGACAGCATTCCGCCTGACATTCTTTCGCAGATTGCCGCAGTATGGGTTTCATACCCACACAATCCGACCGGTGCTTTGTTGCCGCGCGCGCAGGCCGAGCTCATTTACCGCTGGGCTGTCGAGCATGACATCGTCCTGCTGTCGGACGAATGTTACGTCGACATGTATTTTCCGGGCACAGAAAAGCCGGTGTCGCTTTTGGAAGTAGCTGCCGACAACCAGTACCGCAATCTTCTCGCCTTTTTCAGCCTGAGCAAAAGGTCCGGCATGACGGGCTACCGCTCGGGTTTTGTGGCGGGTGACAACCGGCTGATTTCGGCCTTCGTAAAATATCGACCCAACGTTGGAGTCGGAACACCCGAATTTGTTCAGCGTGCTGCCATCGCAGCCTGGGCTGATGACAAACATGTGGATGAACGCAACGCTGTGTTCGAAGAAAAACGCAGGATCGTCGAGCGATTCCTTGAGCGCAACAACTTCACCGTCTTGCCCTCGACAGCCACCTTCTATGTTTGGATCAAAGCTCCGGCTGGGTTTGCCAGTGGCGAGGAGTATTGCGCAGCACTTGCTGAAGCAACGGGCATTGTTGCGACGCCTGGGGATGCACTGGGCGACAGCTCGAAACACTGGTTCCGCCTTGCTTTGGTTCCCACCGCACGAAAGATTGAGCAATGTGTCGGGCTGTGGCAGAACGCCATCCAGTCAGGAGCGCTCAGCAAAGGATAATTCACAATGACCCAGTCAATCACGCCCGAAAAACTCAATGAATGGAAACAGATTGTGGCTGCGGCATGGAACGATCCCGAGCAGCTCAAGAATCCCAAAACCCAACAGACGTTGGTTGGAATTTTGCGTGCGCTTGAACACGGTCATGTGCGGGTTGTGACGCCGTTGGGAACGGAAGCAACTCACACCCATGCACCAATGACGGGCGACCTGCGTGCGTGGGACGTGCATGCGTGGGTCAAGCAGGCTGTGTTGTTGACCCTGCGTTGGCGTTCGCCGCGGATGTCAACCGGAGTCACCAGTTATGTTGGCGAGCAATCGGCATCCCAAGGGCGCATTCACGGCGATGCTTTGGTTTTTCATGACAAGCTCGACACGCGATCCGATCACGCTGAAATGCGCGTGCGGGTTGTGCCTCCCGGAGTCATCCGTGAAGGTGCGTATGTTGCACAAGGTGCAATCGTCATGCCTGGCTACGTTAACATCGGCGCGTACGTGGGTGCCGGGACCATGGTCGACACTTGGGCAACCGTCGGATCATGCGCTCAAATCGGTGCCAATGTTCACCTTGCAGGTGGAGTCGGGATTGGTGGAGTTCTTGAACCAGCCAATGCCCGGCCAGTGATTGTTGGTGACAACGCCTTTGTTGGAAGCCGTGCGATTGTTGTGGAAGGTGCGGTTGTGAGCGCAGGTGCAGTCCTGGGTGCAAACGTTTGCATCACGGCCACAACACCGATTTTTGATGTCACCTCGCCGGAGCGGGTTGAATATCGTGGATACGTTCCACCAAACGCTGTTGTAGCGCCTGGAACCCGCGTGAAATCATTCCCGGGTGGCGACGTTCATTTGCAATGCGCGTACATTATCGCCTACCGAAATGAACGCACCGATGCCAAGGTGAGTTTGAACGACGTTCTGCGTGAAACCGGGATTGCGGTTTAAAGGACGCTGTTTCGAAATTCGCTGTTGCTCAAAAAAACCAACCTCGGTTGGTTTTTTTATTTTCCGATTCTGTCGAGAATGATCGAGCGTGCTTGGATTGAAGGTCCCAACTTTTCGAGCAACATCTGCGTACCAAGGATTCTGCGATTCAAAAACATGAGCTCTGCAGGCGGCGGGCGCAAACGTGTTGAAGTCGCAAATGCGAGGATCTTATCCTTGAGACGCATCGTGAGCTGACAATTCTTCCAGGAAAAGATGTTGTGAATGAAGGGCTCGCAAGTTACTGCCATCATTTGAACAAACGCATCACGGGCCTTTTCGTTGTCGGAATCGATAATCAAATTCATTCGCTCGCCGACCTTCAAAATGTCGTTGCGGGTGCCAAACAGGCAGGCCTGCGAAAGTTCCCTGTAATTCGTTCTGAGCGTCTCGTTGAGCTCTTCCGTGGCGCCAAAATCCAACAGACACAACCTGCCGTCGGGCGTGACCAGAAAATTTGCCGGGTTCGGATCAGACTGGATGAAACCATTTTCAAAGATTTCAAAAAACAGCAGATCCAATAGAACGCTGCCGATTTTGTCGCGCGTGGCAACAAGCTCTTTTGCCACATCAGGGGCGCCATTGTTGGCGATCCAGTCCTTGAGGTTGGTTCCTTTGATCCATTCGCTGATGAGGATGCATTCGTTCGAATACTCCTCGACAATGGCAGGGATGATGATTTCAGAAGAGTTTGTGAAGCGCTCGCGATAGAGCTTGTAGTATTTTTGCTCCTCCAGAAAATTCAATTCTTGAAGGAAAAGTGTTTCGACCCGATTGAAAATTTCGTCGTAGTTCGTCTTTGCAGGCAGAATGTTTGCGAGCGAAAGCACCCTGCGAATATTCTCAAGGTCAGAATGTACGCTGTTCTCGAGTCCGGGATAACGCACCTTGACTGCAACCTGTAGACCACTTTTCAGCTTTGCCTTGTGCACCTGGCCGATGCTTGCAGCATGCACTGCCTGTTCATCGATCTGGGCAAACGGCCATTCACGGTTGAGCGCTTCTTCAATCACCGGTTTGATATCTGTCCAGGGCCGTGCACTGGCATTTGATTGCAGTCGTGACAAGGCTTCTCGCCATGGCTTGGGCAACACATTGTCGTCGGCCAAACTCAACATTTGCCCCATCTTCATGGCTGCACCCTTGAGTTCGTCCAAACCTTGCGCCAGTCGCAATGCAGCAGCGCTTTCAAGAATGCTCTCTGCGGGTGTACCGCTCAGGCTGCGTTTGAGTTTTTCGCCGCCCGCGCGCACGGCTGTGCTTCCCAGTGTTCTGAGCAGCGAAAGTGCACGTTTGCGTGAATCAGAGTCTTTAATCACGATGTTGTATTTAAACTCAGGCGAGGGTGAACAGTTTTTCGAAACGCAATGCTTTCATGCCCGAGGCAACCGTCGGTATGGCATTCCGTATCGTGACTTGACGTTTCAAAATCGACGGAGACAAGCGAAAAGCCACCAAAGCTCCATATCCCAGGCAGCTCTCGACTTTGCAGTTGCCAAGGTCAAGAATGATTGATTTTTGCAACGTTCCATCGCAAATAAGCGACAAACGGCCAGGCAAACTGCTGGCAGATGTTTCATCGAGTTGTCCGTCAATGGTCACCAGCAGACTGTCTGAGGTTTCGCTGCACAGCAGGTTCATATTGTGGGTCCTCGAATGAGTGGTCCATGTTCAATTCAACTATTAGCACGTCTTACCGTCAAGAGCTTGCACTTCAAGTGTTTGCGTTCACACGAAAGGCTGTGTCACCATGAAACGCGGCAGATTCTGCCGTTTGCTCCGGGGAGTTTTTCTATGCCTAGGAATGCACGTCATTCACTTCTGGCTCTCTTGTTGCCTTTGTCGGCCTTGCTCTTGCCTGCTTGTCTGTCGACAGGTGTTCGATCGTCGGGTTCTGCATTGCCACAGGCCGGGACAACCTTCAGCGACGGCCAGTTGAAAGTGGACGTTGATCACAATTGCGGAAAACGCTGTGAATCACTCACGGCAAAATTCGAAAACACGACAGCGAGCCAAATTGAAATCCTGGTCGGGCAGGCGCGCCTCAAGCGTGGAGCCGAAAAGTTTGCATTGAAGCGAATCGACAAAGAAAAGGGCAACATCATTGTTCCCCCACGATCATCGGTGAAGGCTGAATTCGCACCATTTTCTTCGGCCAACGGACGGCGTTTGTCGTACGTCGTGCCAGAAGCCGTATGGTGTTCGGTCAAGATTGATTCTGAATGCAAAAAGACAGTCGAAGCCGATGCCCAGTGTGCGGGTTATGCGCGAGGATATTTTACCGTTCACAAAGAGGCTGAGGGTTGGGTGATTCTGACTTTTGGATACCGGATTGCCGATCGCAACGAAGTCCTTCAAAGTCCTCCACCGGATGCCAGCAACTTTCGGGGGCCTTCGGAAGTTCCACGTGAAGACGACAAGGCTCCCGCGTTTTTTCGCGAGCCTGACGACGTTGTTTTCTACAAAATGGAATGCAACAACAAATGCAAATGCAAGAACCTGACCAAGCCACGCTCAAATTCCGAAGATGGACTCAAGCCTTTTGTAGAGGATATTCCCTGATTTCGATTTTGTCGCATGGCGATGAATGAGAATTTTTAGCCCCCGAGAAGACTGGCGTCTTTCGGGGGCTTCTGTTTAGTTCAAATCGAGAAGTAGTGAAACGAGCGCGGACGCGCATCGAAGTCCTTGAGTCGGCGCTCGAAACGCAACAGGCAGATGACTTCTGTCATCAGATCTGAATGAACATTGACCACAAACTGGTGCAGTCTTTCAAAAACAAACTTGATTCCCAGTCCACCACTCCTGCGGCCATCAACATCGCCGAGGTCAAGGGTCGTGTCCAG
>JBDLRR010000445.1:0-3074 GCA_039799985.1 Pseudomonadota bacterium
CAACTCCAAATTTGCTGCTGCCCAGTCCAGGTACGTCGCACTCATATCAACCGAAACCACCTGTTGGGCACCACCGTGAATCGCATGAACACTGACAGAACCTGTATAGCAAAACAAATTAAGAACACGCTTCTGCGCAGCATTCAAGCGCACCCACCGGCGAGACTCACGATGATCGAGAAACAATCCGGTATCGAGATAATCAGACAAATTGACAACAAAACGTGCAGGTCCTTCGCCAACCACATGAGTGACAGACTGATTACCGACCTTTTGGTACTGAGCCAAACCTTTCTGCCGCGAACGTTCCTTGACGAAAACATCATCATCGCTCACGCCAAAAACAGATTTGATCTCCTCAATCACTGTTGCGAAATGAATATCATCACGTTCCTGATACTGTTTATTGAAATAGCGATACACCACGATCTTGCCGTTGTAGTCATCAACAGTCACCGCAAATTCCGGAATATCTCTGTCGTAGACTCTAAAAGCATCACAGGGGAAACGTTTGGCCCACGGCTGCAGGGTCTTGAGGTTCTTCTTGAGACGATTGGAAAATGAATTCATTTTTGCTCACGTGCGCCACATTTTTCAAACGGATTCAGAAGCGTGCTGACGAGTACTCTTCAAACAATGACCAACAACGGTTATCACGGCTATAGAAGGCCAACATGACACGCTCAGACTCCCACGTCTTATATGTGGCGGAGCGGAAAGTATAATACCTCAAATACAAACCCGAGCTTTTGCCGGCGACCATGTTATCGGGAGTGGGCATGAAATCGTCCAAGTAGTAGCACTCGCCGGCATCCATTCTCATGAACGGCAGAAGCACCGATACTCCAATATCTTTGCGCTTCTCAGGCATTGTGGCGCACCCCGTAAATGCCAGACAAGCCGCCAAGCACATCGACAACAGCGAACGTCGGCCGCAAGCTGCTGATGCGGGCTTTGGCGTCCCTGTTGAGTTGTCGAAAATCGCTGCCATAATGTTCCTAGACACGGTCCAGTCCCTCCGGATCCACAATGGATGTTTCGGAAATGACCGTGCGAGCCTGAATGCGACAGAGGAACGATTTTTCAAATTGGAAGCGATTTATGACGCTCGCCGGGAAATTTTGTGCGGTCCTGAAAAACTCAAACACTTCGTGGCAAAAATCGAGGTTCCTCGTTCTTTTTCTGGGACTGACCCTGTCAGGTTGTGCCTCCACCAAGCAAGCCACGGTGACCCGAGACCAATCCCAAAAGGACGAAATCAAAAATCTTGTCCAGGCTGCCAGGCTCGTGGAATGCAAATTAAGCTCGGCAGAGTGGGTGATTCCTGGAGACGTGGGTCAAGCCCAACTCATCAAGCCTGAAGGACAATGGGCACTGATTTACGAAGCACTGCTGCGTTCCGGACCCAGAACGGTCTATCAACCCCTGCAGGCAAACTTTTCATTCAATGGCGATGGAGTGGCCATGGGTCTTCGTGGCGCTCCCAAGGTCAGCGACCTGAGGACGTTCGAGGACGCATCGCGCAACCGTTGGTACGTCAGTCGGGTCAAAAGAGGTGATTCCGAACTCTTCAGCGGCCTCGTTGAAGTGATTGTCAAAGGCAAAAACAACCGCACACTTTTGCCACTTCCTCAGGGAGAATCGGTGCAACAGATTTGGGCGAGTCTTCCGGCAGTGTCGGGATTTGCCAACATCATTGTCCGCAGCACTTCGGCAGATGATTCCGGTTCTGCGCAAGAGGACGACAGCACCTATCGCTGGTTTCAGGTCGGCTTGACAGAAAATTCGGCCAAACTGATCACGATTTACAAAGCCAAAGGCGAAAGCATACAGCCTGCAGCTTTTGTGTCTCTTGAACGGACGACCGAGCCCGTGGCAGTCACACTCGTTCAACCCAAACTTGAATCAGCCGATGCGGATCCGAAAGCGACCGGAGATGGCATTTTCAAAGTCTCACTCAGGCGAATCTTCAGCCGGGGAACCCCGGAGCGGGTCATTTTTTCAGGCAAGGGAAACATTTCGAGCTTGTCCGTATCAGACTCCACATTCAGTCCCGCTATTCATCTGGCTTGGCTCTTTGCACCCGTGAAAAGCGGAAGCCGCTATCTGCAAACAATCTCTCTGCCTGTCCGCTTTGTTCCGGAACGCTATTTTGCCAAGGGTCCACTGCGTGAACTTGAAAACATTCTCGCGACTGAGCTCGCTTACGAAGCAAACAGTCCCGACTTTTCTTTCAACCTGAATAACAAAAATGAAATGATTCCTATTCTTTCATGGTGGGGCAAACTCGAGAATGACGTCGTTCTATTGGTCCAGGTCATCACCCCGCAATTCAAGCAATTACGCGGACAGCTGATAAAATCAGATGACGGATCAAGTATCGGCACCGTTTTCAAACCTTCCATGGCTGTCATACCTCCGCGTGAATTCAATCGGGTCATGTCTTTCACGGCTGCACCGACACAAGCTGAAAAAAGCATCGTGATTCTTTCAAATCGTTCTGAATCAGCGGAAATTGCCAAAGAATCGAATCTTTACTCTTGTCTGTTTTGAGGAGCATCACGGAGTTGTTGCCGGAAAGAAATACAAAGTACAAGTTCCTACCTCCGGAGTTTGACCCCGAAAATGCGGATATGGTTCGCGATGCAATTCATTTCCTGAAAAAGGAAGTACCCGAAGACTTTGAGTCAGCAGCGCGATGGTACGGAAACTTTCAAGAACTCTCTGATGCCACAAATGAAGTGCAGACACGATTCGACCTTTTGATGTCGCTCGACTCCCAAAACAGCAGCTACCTCGAACGTTTGCAAAGATTTGAACGTGAGATTCTTTCTCAACTCATCGAGTCACGTGCAGAATTGATGGACGTTTATCTCAATTCCTGCTGGCGTGGATCGATGCATGCCGACGATCGTGGAAAAATACATTCGGAAATTGTTCTGCGAAGAAGGTTCGCTTCGGTTGAATTGGGTCCATTGCAGATCGAAGAAAACCAGATGGTCAGAGAATTCAAAAATTTTTCTGCGAGTGCCACCTGCCTCTATTTTGGAAGGCAGACCCCAATCGGTATTGTG
>JBDLRR010000446.1:0-2713 GCA_039799985.1 Pseudomonadota bacterium
CGCAAGATAGCCAGAGTGGCACGACATCGTGAAGATGATGACGTTCTTTGCTGGAATATTCACGATGGCATCAGCCAACTCTTCCCACTTATATGTAATTTTTTGTTTGTCGCGCGTTTCCCAGTCGATTCCCAAGCCAGGAATGACACCGTGTGAATGCGAATACATCACAAACGTGTCCGTGGGTTTGAGTTTCGCTGAATAACCTGCCAGCTTTTCCTTGATGTTGCTGATGCGAATTTTGAGAGGATCAAGTTCCGCGTCGACCGAAAACTTTCTGCTTTTCACATTTTGAACTGCATTGAGCACTTTGGTGGTCTGGTCCGCACCAAAACTCTTCATGCCGTCGGGATCAGCTGGATTGCTCCTGACGAACGAGTAAAAGTGATTCGATGATGGCTGGATGCTGGTTGAATTGTCGCCCGAGGGAATACTGTTGTCTGGTGCAGGTGAAATCATCGGCTGACGGTCGGCGGTGCTGCATGCTGTTGCTGCGAGAACTGGAACGAAGAGAAACCATTTTCCAGATTTGAGCTTCATAGAACCCTCCTGTTGTTGTTATAAAACTTATCGGAGAGTTTTTAAGCATATTTAATTTATATAATAACTAGAATCATATTAGTCATTTATATTTAAACAATAGAAAAATTTGATCAAAATAATGCACATCAAAAATCAGTTTTTGGCCTGCAGCTCCGGAGCGAAAAGCGTGCGGGTCTCGCCGATTTCCATGCATGTGAAATCGACTGGTCCGAGGGCCTTGTTTTTGGCCTCCGTCGACAGAAATTGGCACGGTTCGTCGATGGGTTCGTCTGACAATTGAAAGGTTCCCCAGTGCATGCCGACGCTCTGTCCTGATTTGACCTCCTTGTGAATGTCGACGGCCTCGGCAGGGTTGATGTGTTGATCCTTCATGAAATCGCGAGGAGCGTAAGCGCCAATTGGAATGAGTGAAAAGTCGGCAGGACCCATCTTGTCGTGAATCTCTTTGAAGAGATTCGGGTGGTATCCAGTGTCTCCCACAAAATAGACGGTTTTGCCTTTTGTCCGTAAATAAAATCCGCCCCACAGGGTTGTATTTCGGCTCAAAAGCGTGCGAGTCGACCAGTGCTGTGCCGGAACAAATGTCACATCAACGCCATCGCGGGTTGTGTATTTGTCCCACCATCCCAGCTCGACGATGTTTTTGAATCCGGTTTCCTCGAGAAGAGGTTTGTTGCCTGTGCCGGCAATCACCAGAGGGTTGTCTCTTTTTGCGAAATACTCCAGTGTCGGCAAATCCATGTGGTCAAAATGATCATGGCTCAGAAGAATCAAATCAACCTTTGGCGTCTTTTCCAAAGAGATTCCAGGCGCAGCCACGCGCTTTGGAGAAAGCCATGAAATCGGACCAACGGTGTCGGAATAATTCGGATCCGTCAGAACGCGCAAATTCTCAAATTCAATCAAAAATGTGGAGTGCCCGACCCAAGTCAACGACGCCTGGCTTCCCTTCAGTGGTTTTGCCAAGGCAGGTGTCGCCTTGAGTGGCACCGTCTTGGGCCAAACGGCAGGTGTTCGAGTCCATCGAAATTTCATTGCGGTCCAAAATGACTTCTGAGGAAATGGATAAACATTGTCGAATTGCGTTTCGGCAGCAAGAGCAGCCGGAGTGGCTGTCATCAGGGCAGAAAGGAGAAGCACCTTGAAAGAAGAAAAGGGGCTGATCATGTTTCAAATTCTCCGTGTTGGTTGCGGCATCAAGGCAGCTTGAACTCCAACATGATTCGATGGTTGATGCGCTGTTTCAATGAATTCTCCTGCAGCTGGTCGACAATGTGACATAATGTTACCTAAAAGCCTTGATATGTAAAAACCAGGCCTGTAAATGTTGGTCACTTTGGGCAAGTCCGGGAAAGGAATGTCGTGGCAATTGTCAGTTGGGGAATGGGTCTAAGACCTGCACATTTTGCCGATTGGCACTCAATGGCCCAGGTGCCGGTTCTCGAGTTGATGGCCGACAATCTTTTACATCACTCGGGTGGTCCGGCGCTTTGGCACACATCTCAAATTGTTGCCCGTGCTCCTTGGGTTGTTCTGCATGGCATCGGCCTCAATATTGGCGGGGAAGACCCGTTGTCGACGGCGTATCTTTCAGGATTGCGCAGTCTCTGCGAAAGATTTCGACCCAGGGTTGTTTCAGATCATCTCTGCTTCACACAGTCGCTCGGCTTACAAAGCTATGAGCTTCTTCCAGTGCTGCGCACCCAGAAAACGCTCGAGCACATCGTCGAGCGTGTCGACGCAGTGCAGCAGTTTTTGGGATGCCGTTATTCGCTCGAAAATGTGTCTGCCTATGTTGAATATCAAGGCGACGAAATTCCAGAGGGCGAGTTTCTCAGTGAGGTCGCTCGCCTCACCGGTTGTGGCATTTTGCTCGATGTGAATAACGTGTACGTGAGTGCGCGGAATTTCGGGCTCGATCCGCTTACGGAACTGAATCGTTACCACCTGGACTCGGTCAGCCAAATTCACGTTGCGGGTCATTCTGTAAAAGATGACTTTCTTTTTGATACACACGACACGCCGGTCTGTGCTGAGGTTTGGGACTTACTCAACCTTGTGATTAGAAAATTCGCATCTGAATCTGACCCAGATAATCGAGAAATAGCAGTTATTCTTGAAAACGATGATGCAGAAACATCTCTTCACTCTTTGCACGAACAGCTCGTGG
>JBDLRR010000447.1:0-5379 GCA_039799985.1 Pseudomonadota bacterium
ATCTGTGAAGCGGAGGCCTGTTGCCCTTTCAAACGCAACAACTCCGCTGACAGTGCAAGCCACCACACCTTGCCCCGGAAAAACAGTGTCGCCCATGAGCAACAATTTGCAATTTTTATTGCGGGGATGAACCAGCTGTGAGGGATTGGCAAGAAACATGAAATTTCCAAAGCGCAAAGGAAATCCACCTACCTGGCCTTGCTTGCGACAGATGTAACGTTCAAAAGTCTTTGGTGTAGCTGTTTCAATGTGTGACAGTGAGCACTCGAGATTTTTTTCGATGCGCTGCTGCAAGGAGAGGGTCCATTGTTCACGAATGGAATCCGAAAGCGCAGCTGCTTTCACATGAATCGTTGCCGTAAGAATTCGAAATCCGGTCGGATTGGCCGGATCATTGCGGGATGGAATCGAGACGTAAAGTGAACTCTGCAATTCAGGCAGATCATTCGCGCAGGCGAAGATTTGATGAAACCACGGTGAATCAGGCCATTCAGGCTTGTCTTCAACAGTGGCGTACAGAGCAAATGCTCCCCAGCCGGCTTCCGTGTTGGCGGTCTTTTCCCATTTGCGAAAAACAGCAGTTTGACGCAGGTGATCGGAATTAGGAATGAGTCCATCAACGACGTCCCAAAGCGTCGTGTTGAGCAACACCTGCCCTTGGGTTTCGATCGTGCGTTCGCTGTTGTGTCGCTGATTGATCAAAGTCAGGCGAAATCCTTCGGGCGTGCTTTCCAGACGGGTGAGTCTTTCGTTTGGAACATATTGCCCGCCCCGTTGAGTGAAAGAACTCATCAATGGTCGAAAATAGGAGCGCATGCCCGACCTGCATCGCCAGATGCCTCGTTGAAGAATAGAAATTCCCATGGCGGCGGCGAGCCAAGGAGATTTCGCTGGCGAGTTTTGAGTTGTGTCGATCAACAATCCACTCAACACATCCCAGGCAATTCCACCCCGTCGAATACCATGAATTCTCATCATTTGTTCACAATTGAGCAAAAACAAAAAAGGAAACTGGAGTTTCTTTTTCCAGGGAACGCCCAGAAAAACAAAAAAGGCACGCGAAATGTCGGACCAGCTTTGCAATGGAAAGCGGGGAATACGGGCGAGCACCTTCCACATCCATTCGGCTTCTTGTGCACAGAGGGCGATGAAACTTTCAAGCCTGGCCAGTTCTTCAACCTCAATCGGGGTCGGTTCTCTCTGGCTTTTCCATTCGACCCTTCCATTGTCATGGAGGGCAATTTTTCTGTCGCTGTTGTGCCAATGTTGAGTGATGGCGGGTATTTTTTCAAAGATCGAGTCAGCCGAAGGTTGGGCGTCGGTGGGCGCCAATTCAAACACTGTCCGTTGAAGTTGACCTTTGTCACATTCAATCAGTTGGGTCGCTCCAGCGTCGAAAGTCCGCAACGGAAGTCCGCGTGAAAAGTAGCCGGCACTGCCGCCAGGTTCACTGTGTTGCTCGAAAAGAGCCGTACGTCCGGCAAGCCCTGCGGCAGCAAAGCACTTTGCTGCCGCGCTGCCAGCTGCGCCGGCTCCGACAATCACAAAATCCATTTGAGGTAGGTTTTCTTTATTGTTCATCCGTCGAGCGGTTCAGCCTGGAGGCCATTCAAGGGCTCGTCCTGCCAACAGATGGCAGTGAAGATAATCAACAGATTGGCCGCCATCCCGGCCATTGTTGAAGACAAGTCGGTATCCGGACGAATCAACTCCCAATAAGCGGGCGACGTGGCCGGCGGTGAGCAGGACGCGCCCGAGTTGATCTGAGTGCTTGACCTCGGCGGCACCAATGTTCACGATTTTGATTTTTGGAATAATCAGAACATGAACAGGAGCCTGCGGAGCAATATCGTGAAAGGCGAGAGTGTGCTCGTCTTCAAAGACCTTCTTGCACGGAATTTCGCCCTTCAGGATCCTGTCGAATATTGTTGGAGCGGCGCTCATTTCTTGACCGCCCTGAAGCTGACCAACATGTTGAATTTGTCTTCATTGCCCAAAGCACCCATCAAGGCCTTGTAAGGCTTGATGCCAAATTCACTGAATTTGAAGTCGGCAGCAGCTTCAACGGTGAGCTCCTGGCCTTGAAGAATCACGTTCGCTGCAAAGCTGCGCTTGACTGTTTGTCCATGCACGGTCACCGAAACATCAGCTTTTTTGGCAAAGCTTTTGCCACCCACTTTGCTTGAAGAGTCAGTGATGCTTTCAATGCGTGCTTCAATTTCGGGAAACTTTTGTCCATCCAATTGATCTGCCGCAAGTGCATGTTCGCGGATGGTGTCGCGGTCGGAATCCTTGAGGTTGCCGAACGGCTCCGACAACCATCCCAAGGCTTGAATTGTTGGAAACCACTTTTTCTGCAGGTCACTGCGGTCAAATTCCAATTCATTCACTTTGGCTTTGAAAGTGAAGCTGCCTTCATTGAGCTTTGTCGGGTCGGCCGAGACCGTCGCACTGAATTGGCGTGCGGCGATCAAATGGTTGTGAGCCAGTTTGGCAGCGATTCCAGCTTTGTGCGTGACGATTGCAAAAACAGAATCATCGGCTTTGACGTCGAAATCCCATTTTTGTGCAGGAGCTTGAGTCGGTGCTGCTGCTGGTGCTGCTGTTGCTGCAGCTGGCGCCTTTTTTGCTGGTTTTGCGGCCATCGAGAGTGAAGAAATTCCAAAGCCCACAGCAAGAGCAAACGCCGAAACAACAAAACGCATATTGCATACTCCTTGAGTTGAATAGAAATGGGTTTTCACGTGAAAATGAAGATCGCAATCGCTAGAACAACAAAGACGACGCCAAACCAAATGAATCCCTTGCCTTGCGCCGGAGTGGCTGGATCGACTTTACCTTCCAGCAGACGAGTTTTTGAGCCTTTGTGGGGTGTTTCAGCGGCGTGCGAACCCTCTTCGCCATGTGCTTCTGTTTTGGCACCCTTTGTTGCGTCGGAGTGCGTCGATTTCTCTTCACCGTGTTGGGCTGGCGCAGAAGCGTGTGGATCTTTCTCTTCGCCATGCTGAGCAGGCGCGGTTGCATGCGGATCTTTTTCTTCACCATGTTGAGCGGGCTTGGTCGCGTGATTATCCTTCTCTTCTCCATGTTGCGCCGGAGCCGAAGCGTGCGGATTCTTCTCTTCGCCATGTTGCGCAGAAGCCGAAGCGTGTGGAGATTTTTCTGCATCTTTCTTTGCAGGAGCGGCTGGCTTGCCGGTCTTAGGCTTGGGGGCTGGCGCCTTAGGTGAATGTGTTTCCTCGAGGTCGTCGCCAATGGGCAAGTCAGGCTTTGCTTTTCCAGCCGGAAACGCATTGGCACTGGCCAAGCACATCAGCGTTGCTGTTACTACGAGGAATAATCTTACCGTCGCACGGGAATCATCAGTCGACCGCACACCGCACCTCTTTCGATTCGTTTGAACAGAGGATACATCAGGCCGGAAGTCGGGGCCATACGTCAGCGACAAGATTACTCCACGCTTGTTGATCGTTGGGAGTCAGACCCCGAACGTCGGGTACTTCGAGCGTCAGATAAGTGGATGACGCATCGCCAATTTGGTGGGGAAGGATGCGTGGCTTAAATTCGCTCATCAGTGTCGCAATCAGTTCATCTGCCCAGTCTGCAGCAGGGGCATCGGGACTGCTGTTGACGAAAATGCGTGCTTCGGTTCGAACAAGTGCTTTGGCTTTTTCGTTGATGGACTCGAAAAACGATGAGAGTTCCGTCAGTGCTGACGAGGAAGCAGGTGTGATTCGCAAAAGCAAAAGATCTTTTCGACAGTCAACAATGACGGCTTCGGCACCGTAACAAAACGAGCCGAAAATAAACCACAGGTCCACCGAAAAATGTGACCGAGTGAGCATCAGTCGGGTTGCCTTCCAGATTTAAGGATGGCGACAATAAGCCACAGCCCGACAAATGCTGCAACCCCAAAGCCAAGGAGACCGAAAGTTGCCAAAGAATCGAACAAGGGACCTTTGCGGTTGAATGTCAGCAAACTGCTTCCCAAGACCAAAGCGCCTAATATCAAAGCAAGGCTGAGGCGCTGGCCAGCCCGTTCGATTTCCAGTGAAAGGCGCTTGACGTCGGGAGACTCAAGGGTGGCCGCAAGGTTTCCTTGTTGAAGGCGTTTGGTGAGGATTCTGAGTGTGAAGGGCAATTCCCTGACAAGCGCTTGGGAATCCCTGACCATCAGCAGCGAGTCTTGCTGGAACAAGTTTTTCGCCAGTGCGCCTTGCGAAAAAGATTTGGCGTAGTCGGACGTCTCGCGCAGCACTTCGAACTCGGGGTCAAGGCTTCTGCCAAAGCTCTCAAGGGCTATCAATCCTCGAAAAAACAAAACGAGGTCGCGGCTGACAGGCGCGTTGTGTTGGGCGGCGATCCGGGCAATTTGCATCAACAGCTTGCCCAATTGTATTTCCCGCAAAGGCATGCTGAATGCGTTGTCGACTTTTTCAAGAATTTTGTTTTCAAGACTCTTTCTGTCGACGTCACCACGTGCTTCGGTCAGTTCGATAAAGAGTCGGGAAAATGTTTCAACGTCTTCGTTGACCAAGGCAATAAACAGATACGTCATTGTGGTGCGCATTTCACGCGTCAGCCGGGCTGTCAGGCCGAAATCAAGAATGGCCAGCCTGCCATTTTCCATGAGAATGAAATTCCCGGGATGCAGGTCTGCGTGAAACATTCCATGCTTGAACGTCATATCCAGGAATGCACGGACACCGTGTGAGACCAAATGATTGTGCGAACTGCTGCGTTCCAGGCGAGTCAACTTTTCACCCGAGATTGCCTCCATGCATAGAACGTGTCTCGTGCTGAAGTTTCTGAGAATTTCGGGGATGTAGATCGTTTTGTCGTCGATAAAGAATCCACGCATGCGCTCTGTGTTTGCGGCTTCCCTGAAATAATCGAGCTCGGCAAACAAAGATTTTTTGAGTTCCTCCACGACAACGCTGGGGCGCAGAAGACGGATCTCGGGAATGGCACTTTCGAGTACCGACGCCAGACCCGCCAGGATGGAAAGATCTGTTCTGATGATCGATTCGATTTCGGGTCGTTGAATCTTGAGAACCACCTCGCGGCCATCGTGGCAACGAGCCTTGTGCACTTGTCCGATACTGGCTGAACCCAGCGGCACGGGCGAGATGTAATCAAAGTATTCCTTGGTTTTGCCTTTGTACTCGGTATGGAGGATTTTCAGAACAACATCTTCCGGAACCGGTTTGGCGCGGTCCTGCAATCTGCGCAACTGTGAAACGACGTCTTTTGGAAGAACGTCTTCACGAGAGGCAAGAAGTTGTCCAAGTTTGACAAAAGTCGGCCCCAGTTCCTCGAAAGCAAGAGCAAGGCGTTTGGCACCCGAAAGAGAGCTCTTGTCATTCGTCTGGGATGTTG
>JBDLRR010000448.1:0-3012 GCA_039799985.1 Pseudomonadota bacterium
ATTGAATGCCACGACTTTGATTTTGTCGATGAACTTGTCTCCGTTGTAGACTTCACCATCTGCAAGAATGCGCAATTGCCCTTCGTTGAGCCCTGTGATGGGTCCTCTTTCACCCGCAACCGAAGCGCCATTCTTGGTCACAAGGGTTCCGTCAGGAGTCAAAGCAAAACTCCCGTCGCGCGTATAGCGTTCCCCAAAGGGCGTGTTGATTGCAAAAAAACCATTGCCCTGGATGGCAACGTCTGTGTTGTTGCCGGTGCGTTTCAGACCACCCTGGATGTGGCTTGTTTCGACGTTTGCAAGAGTCACGTATCCCATTTCGTTGCCGTGCAACGGGTACAGGTCACGCATGTCGAGCTTGAATTGTGCCGGTGGCAGAGCGTTGGGATAGGACTTCCAGGGATTTGCTTCGAGAGCCGAGAATGTGACTTGTTCTTCTTTAAAACCGGTGGTGTTCATGTTGGCAACATTGTTTGCCAGCACTTCAAGAACTCGTTCTTGAACGATGCCACCCGACAAAGGAGCGAAGATGTTCTTCAGCATGGCCGATGCCCCTCCAGAAGAAGGGTGCTGAAGTCTCCTAGTCAGCTCCCTTACAGCTGCAAGTTTAACACCAGATTTTCATGACCTTGGGGGATAATTATTTCCCGTTTGCCAAGGATGCTGCCATTCACCAATGAACTGATCACCAGCTCGTACGAACCAGGAACTAATCTCACGGTGCGATTCGAGCCCACGCTGATTTGAAATTCCATTTCTGTCTGCAGAATATCGCGGCGAAATGATTCGAGTTCGCTCTGAGCTGCAGTCGTGAGTTCTCCGGGTGCACGCAGGACAATTTCCCGACATGCAGGATTTGCCGAGGCACGGCGCGCAAACTGGCGAATGAGCTGGACTCGGGTTGATTCGTCCCAAACACCCCGAACGATGGATGAGCTGAACAATTCGTTGTGGCTGTTGCCGAGGTCCAGACCGATGCGCCCCTGATAGTTCTCGCACAGCGGCGAGAGGGTTTGAAAATCACCCTTCGCAAAGGATTGCCCGTTGACGAATTCAAAGGGTGGAGCCGAGGTTTGTTTTGCGGTCGCCTTCAAAGTTGGGTTTTGCTGCGATGTTTGATTCAGGGCTACTTTGAGTGGCTGAACAAGAGACGTCGGCAAATTCACGTGGCTTGATGGCTTCAGTGGTTGATTGCCGGCGCTCTCCACCTGGTGTCGCATCAGCAGTCGCCCCGAGCGCAGCATTCCTTTGACGACGGAACCACGGGCCAAGCTTCTCGCTCCCATTTTCACGGCAACATTGACTTTTTGGGAGTCCTCGATGGCCAAAACCTGGCTGAGTTCTTCGCTTGTTTGGCTCAACATGTTTGAAATGATTTTGGCCCATTGCCATTTCTTTGCATCGTCGGCAAGAACCTCGAGCTCTGGCGAATTGACCAGGGAACGAGGCAATTCACGGTGATCTTCAGCAAGGCTGTTGCGCACAACCCAACCGATTTGCATCAGGATCTGTTCGGGTGTGTGTTTGCGCGACTGTCCGGCGCTCAGTTCAAAAGCGATGCGCTCGCTCAGTTTTGCAAAATTGAACAGTTTACGGTGGAATAAATATGGCAGCTGCGGAAATTCTTTGCGGATCAGTTTTTCTGAACTTTTTGAAAACTGCATTGCACTGAGTGCGATGCCTTGCAGTGTTCGCAAATCATCTTGGATTGTCGATGGATTGCTGAACCATGCCAACTCCAGCGGCGTTTGTGACATCTGGTTGGGGAGTGATTCAATCATGTCGGCGCTGTCGCGGACGAAATGCAACGAGGTTCCGCCGTACCATGGCAAACTCAGCTCGTCGGCAACACCGTCGGTGGCGTATTTCGCCGCGAGGTCGGATGCAGCGATTGTCAGGCCGTTCAATGGATTCAAGATGACAGGATCGCTGCTGCCGGTGGTTTTTTTATGCGCATAAAAGGGCAGGCTGAAGCGCTGGTTTTTGTCGGCGGTTTGGGTCTTTGTTCTGCCGGTGCTGGGGCGCAATCCCAAGCGAAGCAGGTGTTCTTCGGGATTACCTTTGGTCACCCTCAGAACCTCTGCCGTGTCTTTCTTCCACGCACTTTCCGACGAAAAAACCATCGATTCCAAATGATGGACGGTGATGTTTTGCTCGGCGTTGCTGAGAATTCCGTTCTCACTGTGAGCAGTGACTTTGATGTTCGAAAGAAGAGGAGCATAGCCCAGGCGGTGGGCAATTTTCAGATCCAGGACAAGATCTTGCGATGGTTCTGTCGAGCTGCGGCCAACAACGGCGCTGCCAAGCAAAATCCCTTGAACCATGACACGGTAGTAAGTGACATTGCTGAAACCCGATGGTGCTTTGACCACAGGCGATTCAGGTTGCGGATTGCCTATCGCGAGTGCAACCAGGCCTGGAGCGGGAAATGCGCTGCGTCCCGATTTCGACGAAGAATTGCTGCAGGCGGCGCAGAAAGATAAGAGCGTCGAAGCCAGAAGGAATGACTTGGAAGCGCGTTGGTCCTTCATGAAAAGAATCCTCATCATCCCTTGAGAGGTTGCAAACATGGTCACCATCGCCACTTTCAGGTCTTCAAAGACCCCTCGTTGGAGGCAGCGAAAAGTGCAGACAAAATCGGTGATCATGCTTATTTTGTTCTGCTCCCATCCTGAACCGGGCACGGCTCAAAGTCAAAAGTCCCAAATTTGGCGGATACCTGTTTCGCCGCTTTTTAATGCAGGTGATTCTGCAATTCAGAATGAATCAATTGTGCAACCAGATTCCAGTCGTTCCCGCGCCTTCGACGAATTGATGGACCCGCTTCAAAATGATGAAATTGGCGTCTCGGAAAGGCGGCTTTCAGACGAGAATATTCAAAAGTCGGTCACCACGGGCGACCTTTTAGCCCGCGTGGGACTTTTGGGAAGCGGCAAAGAGTCGGGACGCTGGGGCGGTGGACGTTTGTCTTTGCGCGGGCACCCCGGAGACGAACCGGCGGTGTCTTTGGGG